>CAXHHE010000019.1:0-20424 GCA_964016365.1 uncultured Bacteriovorax sp.
GATAACTGAGCGTCTCGTGGGCTCGGAGATGTGTATAAGAGACAGTATGAGTATGTGATTTTTGATGACCTCCTTAGACCACTGGTGAAATTTGACACTAACGGTGAAATTTCGGCAGACCTGGTTTTAAAGTGGGAGATTAAAGAGGATTACAAAAAATTTATCTTTACGCTAAAGGATAATCAAACATTCTCAGATGGAACTGCTATCACGGCCAATGACGTGGTGGCGTCTTTAAAATACCTGAATGCCGGTCCAGACATTGTTCATGGAGATGGCAAAAAAATTAAGAAAGTGTCTCTGATTGATAAAGGCCGTTTTGAAATTGAGATTTTTGAGTCGGACCCTTTTTTCCTGACAGAACTTTCTTCTCCAGAATACAGAGTGGCCAAGCTTGATAGCAAAGACTACAAAGTGACTTCTGGCCCTTATGTTGTTTCAGAAGGTTCAGCAAAATCTGGCTTTACCCTTAAACTTAATAAGAAATACCCTTT
The DNA here is from genome assembly GCA_964016365.1 of uncultured Bacteriovorax sp. Classification (GTDB taxonomy): domain Bacteria; phylum Bdellovibrionota; class Bacteriovoracia; order Bacteriovoracales; family Bacteriovoracaceae; genus Bacteriovorax. Next base: position 495 of record CAXHHE010000019.1, read on the forward strand.
TCCGAGAACGGTGAAGTATGATCAGGTTCACTTTGAAGGCTACAATGTAGAAAAGCCAATCACTGATGAGCTGTTAAAAAAGTTTGATGTCATCTGGCCTAAATCGACAATTAAAAAAGAAGAACTGGCCAGGATTGAGAACGCTGGTTTTAGCCTTTATCAAATGAACCTGGGATTTTCTTTCTGGTTTGCTTTAAATCCAAAAAACTTATCCCTCTCTGAGCGCGAGAGCATTTCAGAGCGAGTGACAAAATATTGGAAGGGAAGCACATTTTTTGCTGAAAATAATCTCATTCCTTCTTCTCAGCTCTTTTTACCGTACGGTCCAGGGCGTATGAATGAAGCTGAAATAGAGGCCATTTCATCTAAAAAACATGCTAGCGTAGAAATCAAACGCACTCTTTCGGTGTTATTGCCAAAAAGTGTTCAAAAAGAAATTGAAAATTCGCTTAGTGGTATTGGGGCAAAAACTAAAATCGAGTACTACGAAAATTTCTCTGAGTACGCGGCGATGATCAAAGCAAAAGATTATGACATCGTTTTTGTAAACAATGACCTCTCATCAATCGATTTGCGCTCAAGTTTGATTGTTACATTCAATCCTTCGAGACCTCTGGTTTTTGTTGATGAAAAAAATAAGCAGTTTAGTGAACTACTAAAATCCATTAAAACAGAACAAAATACATCTCTTCGTTACCAGGGAATTAAAAAACTTGGGCAGAAGGTTCTAGAAGACGCTCTTGTCGTTCCTCTTTATTATAAAATGGGTGTTGTCCTGACGAAAAAGGGCATCGACCTAAGTGACTGGAACAAGGCCGGGGCCGAAACATTCTCATGGAAGATCAAGTAGTCTCGTTTTTCCATTCACTAAAAGAGAAGTTTCCTTCAGTCAACTTTGAAGTCATTCATAATTCTTTTTCTAAAGACCTGATTCATTTTGTTATAAGAGACGAAAATGACCGGGGATTTGGCGGTGCCAACTCCCAGTTGCTTGCGGCCCAAAAGGCCTATTCGGAGTTTATTGAAAGAAAAGCAATGGGTGAACTTAACAGTATGTTTGGCATCGCTTTTAAAACCTCTAATGGTTTTGCTGCTCATTTAACTTATGAAGAAGCCGCTGAGAGCTCAAGACAAGAGATTATTGAAAGGGACGCTCTCCTTTTATCTTGGCATGGAAAAATTGCTCCTTACTGGGTAGGAGAAGCAGAGCTTTTGCCAATGCTTTCTGAAGAAAATAAAAATATCTACCACGTACATGTGGCCCATAAACTTGAACTTAGAATTGGTCTCATTGCGATGAGCGAGGGAATCTATACGGCCTTAGGTTGTGTGAAAATGCCAAATGGAGGCTTTTACATTGATTGTAAAAGTGGAGCCGCTTTGGCGGGGCTCTTTGACTCTCTGGTTGAGAGCCTGACTTTTCTTTCTCACTATATCGTCAAAGGATATACCAAAAATTTAAAAATCAAAACAATCCCTGAAAAGCCTATGGATCATTTTGATTACTACATGAAACAAAGAAGCGATCTGGATTGGTTTTTTAAAGGAAGTGAAAGTGTTTATGAGATTCCTCAAGGGCTCATTCGTACTTATGACTGCCACATTGATGAGCTTTTGGGGGTTGAAACCAACCGAGTGGTTTGTTACTCTGAGAGTCTCGGCATGCAGACCTACTATTGTGGGAAGCTGACCAAAAAATCCTATAATAAGACACGCTTTGAATCTATTTTTGGAAATTCATTTACACCCAATAAGCAGGTTCATCCGCTGTCATGAAAACTAAAACAATCCTCATTTTTTTCTTGGTATTGTTGGTCTTAATTTCGGCGGGATTAAGTGGAGGATTGTATCTTTTTAATCATGAAAAAAACGACGCCCTTAAAGAGGCCCTGATACTTCAGCAGAAAAACTCACTCGAGTTGATCACTGAACAGGTTTATGGGGATCTTCTTATCGACAACACCATGGAAGTGGAAAGAAAGCTCAATGTCATGGTGGAAAAGAAAATTATTGAAAGTTTCAGTTTGATGAAAGGTGAAGATCAAAAAGATTCTTCGGCCTTTTGTAAGGTCATTTATTTTGATAAAATTAATAAGCAAGGTGTGTGGGGGAACTTCTGCGTGAAGTTTTCTTCAGAGCATTTGGGGGTTAACACTCTTGATCTCAAAGGATTGACGACAGCCGTGATTTTTCTATCGGTCTTCTTTTTGATGATAATTGTGCTTATTTTTCGTCAGGTGACTAAACAAAGCCAAAAACTTCATAAAGGGGTAGAGTCTGCTTTATTGCATCCAGATAAGGATATCATCGGCAGCGATTTATGGGCACCAGTCTTAGGGCACCTTCGCGAAGAAGTCTCGCGCAGTAAAAAAGCTGAAGAAGAGCTTCTAAAGAGGCAGATCGAGGAAGAAAAAATCCTGATTGCTCATCAGGTTTCTCATGATATCCGCTCGCCGTTGAGTGTTTTAAGAATGGCCCTAGATGAGGTTAGTGATGTCGCCCTTGAGCAGCGTCTGATGATAGAAAATGCCATTCAACGAATAAATGATATTAGCGACAACTTGCTTCAGTCTTTTAAGAAGAAAGTGCCAAAAAATAAACTTGATGAAATGGCATTAGCGCCAGTTCTCGACCAATTAGTTGCCGAGAAAAAGCTTCAGTATAAAGGGCGCGAGGACATTACTTTTTCCTATCATTTTCCGGCAGAGTTAAAAGAAGCAAAAATCAACATTCACCGCTCTGATTTTCAGCGACTTTTTTCCAATATCGTTAACAATGCAGTCGAAGCGATGAGTTCTGGCGGAGTGATCGACTTCAAAGTAAGTAAACACCTTCCTTTAATCGTCATTTCTATTACTGATCAAGGCGTCGGCATTCCCAAAGAAATCCTGGGAAAAATCGGAGTGCGCGGTCTGACTCACGGGAAAGATGGGAGTGCTTCTGGATCGGGGCTTGGTCTTTCTCATGCCAAGGAGACTATGAAGTCTTTTGGCGGGCAATTAGTTATTGAATCCAAGGAAGGCAAGGGGACTACAATAAATCTCTCTCTCCCTGCGGTCTTTACTAATGAAGAAGAGACAACTTCTTTTTTTGATTATGTCTTTATCGACAACGATAAAATCATGCGCTTGGCATGGGAGCAGAGAGCGAGAAAAAATAAGGTGAGACTTCTGTCACTTTCAACCCTTGCTGAATTCGACGAATACCTTCATCAAATTGATAAAGAAAAAACTTCCATCTATATAGACAGCGATCTGGGCGAAGAACAAATCCCCGGTGAAGAGTTTGCTTTAAAACTTCACCAAAGCGGTTACCAGAAACTTTTCATGGCCAGCAGCCATGAGATGCCCGAATTCTACCCATGGCTCAAAAATAGCGGGAAGACCTGCCCGTTTTAATTACCTCACATTTTTGCCACCGAAAAATGACTAATTTTTAGACAGGGTAAATAACAATCAGACTATTCTGACCACCTAACTCAGGTAAATAAAGCCACTTACCCGATCTTTTTAATATCACGACTAAAGTGTTTGCCCGAATCTTTCGATAACTAGCCTATAATTCTAAAAATATAAGAATTAGGACTAGGAAAAATGAGACTGCAAATTTTGAAAAACAGGCCTTTAAAATTGTTGGCCACCCTTATGGTTACGATGCATTCCTTTGCAGTGTGTGCATTCATGTCTCCATCAAACACCAATGCCCCTTCTCAAAAGCCATCAGTGGCCACTTCAGAGATTGTAAAAGTGCTACAAAAAGATTGTGTGACTTGTACACCTGATTTAGCACCTGGGTTTCCTTTAACAGGCAATAGGTCGGCGAGAGCGATTGCGATGGTTTCGGATAAGGCCTTGACTCAAGAAGAGCAATCATTCTTCATTTATCTTTCTGCTTACTGTATGACAGTTCCTCAACTAAGAACTGAAAAAGATTTCAATAAGAAGATGATGGATTCAATGAAAGAGACTGCAGCTAATGGGAATGTTGATAACTATTGGCAGGAGGCGGGATGTGAAGCTCAGTATATGGCTCAGACGATGTCTCCATTAGTTCATGTTATCGCAGAAAACTCCACAGATAGAATGCAGTTTATGGTCTATTTGCGTAAGTATTATGCAAATAAAAAAGACTTGGGAACTTTTAAAAAGATTGTTAATGCAAAAAACAGTCAAGGACAAACAGTTCTTGATTATATTCAACATGCTTTCAACAATAGAAGATTTGTTAGTATGGAAGAAAAAGGCCTTAACGAATTTATTAAGTTTCTGTGTGAGAACGGGGCGGAGTATTCAAAGTCTCCAGGTAAACGATGTCCAGCAGAGTATTTGTATCTATATAAGTAAAAATGAAAAAGAGTGTTAATTGCTTATTTATTTTTTCATTGGCCGGAGTATTATCTCTGGCATCTGCATTTGCGGATGATGCAAAAATTCCATGTTTAAAGAAAAATGGTGGTATCGGATTAAATAGTCTTTCTGCTTTTGACTGTAATCTGACGAAAGCTGTTTCTAATGATCCAAAAGTAAAAGCAAGTTTCGCAGACAAAGTTAATGATAAACTAGCTGATAAACTTGCAACCAAAGCAACACAAAGGCTAGAAGAGATTATTATCCTAGATAGATACTATGATCAAATTGGACTAGATCTAGGTAAAAACTCAAAAGACGTAGAGAAAAAATGTCGTCTTGATGTTATCGCCAATCCAAAATGTGGGGGCAATAAGGACGAAAAGAACTATACGAATAAACTGAATCACCTCCTAAGTAAGTTTCCAGCCTCAGGCAAGGGCCAAAAAGATTCTTTATTAGAAAGAATGCGTACAAAAATGGGAGATTTAAGAGGTGCTAATCAAAAGAAAGTTAATAGTTGTCCTGCATCAGGTACAACAGGATTTTTCTTTTTAGATTCTCAGTTTAGTCAGGGGGCAGCGGTCGATTTTATTTCTTCACTCCAGGCCACTGGTGGAACTGCAATTGCTGCTAAGTTCAGAATTACAAAGTTTTATGAATCATTTCCTCAATTCCAAATGTTAAAAGATGCTCAACAATTAAGCCCTGAAGGGGCTGCACTTTTTAAGAGATTTGAAGATGAAATGAGAAACTATCAACCAAAAGATGGTTCGCAGAAAGATTACGTAGAGAAATTTTTTACTTCAGCGGGTACGCAGGATCAATTTGCAAAAGTTCTTGCAAATAAGTGTGAAGGGATTGCAAAAAATATTGAAGAATATCTTTGTAACGACCTAGATCACCTGGCCATGGATGATGATTTTGCTTCGGAATTCTTTAAGGATGATGGTGAAGAATCAGAAGTAAATCGTACAATTGCTAAAGGATTTAGTTGTGGATTAAAGAATGTCGACGGCGAAGATGCTGGCCCGAATGCTATTTTTACGAAAGGTGAAACAATTACTTCGTGGGATGAGAAATTTACAGAAGACACAAGATCTATCCCAACAAATACAGAGATTGGAATTAGTGTAGGAGATTTTTGTGCACTTTATAGTTGTAATAATGACAACGTAAAGTCGTTTGAGTCTTGTAAGAAAGGTGGACCACTAAAAAGTTACGACTTACTTCGTCTGTGTGGGAACTCTAATATTAATAGCTGTGATCCAAAAATTCAAAAGCAAATTTCTTTCTTAAAATCTCTAGAGAATGACGAAGAAGTAGTTAAAGTTGCTAGAGGTTCTTCAGAGTCTTATCTTAATGGTGATAGTAGCAAATCAAAAGGATTCTCATCTTTCTACCAAAACTTCCTAGGTGTTGAAGGAACTCTTCTTGCCGAAGGTAAGAAAGTCACTCCAATCACAGTCGCTGAAAAAACAGCTGAATTCGTAGAAAAGAAAATTGACCCAGGTGTAGCTTCACTTTCATCATCTGCTCAATTGGCCCAAAATAAAATGGCCATGAAGCAAGAGACACAAGGTGATATGGTTAATAATCAAATGATGAGAAACGACGAACGCTTCAATTCATTCGTCTCATCTAACCCAAATAGTGCTAATGAAGATTTTAGAAGAAGCCTTGTTCATAATAATATGAAGGGAGGCGGAGACACTGTTGCTTCAAAAGCGAAGAAGGCAGATGTATCATCGGCCGAAAATGACCGCACGGAAGAAATGAAAAAACTTCGTGCAGAGTTAGCGGAAGCTATTAATAGTGTAAAAGGAACTGATGAAGAAAAGCTTTCAACGATTGCTGATAACAATCGCATGATGCTTGCGCCGAAAGGATCAAGTGCTGAAGCAGTAAGACCAGTTAATTTAAGTCAGGCCGAGCAAAACAGGTTAGATCAGTACCGCGACAACTTAAGTGCGTGGGAGTCTAAGCTTCGCGGCTGGCAAAACCAACTCACAGATAGAGAAATCAGCCGAGGAGCAGGAAGTTCTGGAAACTCTGCCAATGCCGTTGATCCTAGAAGAAATACAGCGTCGGATGATTTTGGTTCGAACTCAGCATCTAATGATTATGGGGCATCTGCGGTAGCTGGAAGACTTTCGAAGTCGAGTGCCGGAGCTTCAGGGGCCGTTGCTAACGGTAAGGCCGAAGCTGAAGTGGCAAGAGCTCAGGGGGCCGAAGGTGTTGAAGGTGAGCAGTCTGTAGTGAATTCAGAAAATTTAGCGACTTTAAGAAAAGAGTCTTTAAAGAGTTTAGGTATTGTGCCTGCTGACTCATTTATCATCAAAGTTCGCCACCTAGATAAGATTTACGATATACCTGTTAAGACATTCTCATACAACGGTAAGAGTATGTTTGTGCCTCTGTTAAATGAGAGGAACAAAGACCTTGCCCGTATCGTTTACAACAGCCCGCTCTTCAATGATTACCGCCAGTATCAGGCAGAAAAAGACAGAGCTTCGAGATAAAAAAGTGTACTTTGGAAATTGTTCAGACTTATGAGCAAAAAAAAGGCCACCCGAAGGCAGCCTTTAATTATCTTAATTAGAATAAGAAAGAAAATTTGAAAATGTTAACTTGGAAAGTTGGGTCTGCTTCGTCAGCAAAAACGTGAGTTACAGCAACACCTGGAACGTAGCTTACAGATTCAGAAAGTTTGAATCTTTTTCCAGCTTCTGCTCTAGCTGTGAATTCTGTGTTCTTGTCGCCATCGATTGAAACTCTTGAGAATCCTACTTTAACAGTAGCGTAAAAAGAGTTTGCTAGGTCTTGTGCGTTCAGGTTGAATCCTGGACCAACAAGAGCTGTAAAAGCGTTGCTATCATCAGTGAATGCACCTTCTAGTAATCCACCAACTTGTAGACCATTTTCGAATGCGTGGTCGTATTCAGTAGCTAGGTTAAGAGAAGCTTCGTACTTGTCATCGCTATTTTTTGAGAAAAATAGGCTTGAGTTTGTGCTTCCTGAAACGATGTCAGAAGGCGCAGCGAAAGCAGTTGTTGCCACAAGTAGAGATGCTAGGATCGAAAGACAGAACTTCATAAGAGTTACTCCTTAAGTAATATTAAAGCATAAATGCTATATGCTCGCTTTGGTGATGTAAAGGAAATCATTTGTCGGTTGTTGCATGGCGCGCGCGCAGGTAAAGCTTTACGAAAAAGGCTCTTTTTTCTAATATATGAAGATAAATTAATGCTCATAGTTACGAGGACTTTTCATGGACGTTATCGAGTCTAGCATAGACACCAATTCAGCCGATTTTAAAGAGAACAAAAAATACCACCAGGGCCTTCGTGAGGAGCTGGCGGAAAAATTAAAAACAATCAAACTTGGCGGTGGCGCTGATTCAGTTAAACGCCATCACGATAGAAAAAAATTCATGCCGAGAGAGCGCATTGAAAAGATCCTTGATCTAGGTTCTCCTTTCATCGAACTTTCATCACTGGCCGCTTACGATCTTTACGAAGATGATGTTCCTGCTGCAGGAATGGTGACAGGGATTGGCCGCGTTCATGGAGTTGAATGTTTATTCGTTGCTAACGATGCGACAGTTAAAGGTGGAACATATTTCCCAATGACGGTAAAAAAGCACTTGCGTGCTCAAGAGATTGCTCTTGAAAATAACCTGCCATGTATTTACCTGGTAGACAGTGGTGGGGCCTTCCTTCCAAAGCAAGATGAAGTATTTCCGGACCGTGATCACTTCGGCCGTATTTTTTATAACCAGGCACAGATGTCAGCAAAAGGGATTCCTCAAATTGCTGTCGTTCTTGGTTCATGTACAGCTGGTGGAGCTTATGTTCCGGCAATGAGTGATGAAACTGTTATCGTAAAAAATAACGGGACGATCTTTCTTGGTGGACCTCCTTTAGTTCAGGCAGCGACTGGTGAAGTTGTTTCAGCTGAAGACCTAGGTGGAGCTGACGTTCACACAAGAATCAGTGGTGTATCAGATCACCTGGCAAACGACGAAGAAGAAGCTTTCATTATCACGAGAAATATTATTGAAAACCTAAACTTCAAATCTCCTGGAAAACTCCAAGGGCTTCTTGAAGCAAAAGAAGTGAAAGAGCCTCTTTACTCAAGTGAAGAGCTTTATGGAATTGTTCCAAAAGACACTAGAAAGCCATTTGACGTAAGAGAGATTATTGCTCGTTTAGTTGATGGAAGTGAATTCCATGAATTTAAAGAGCGCTATGGAAACACTCTGGTTACAGGATTTGCCCGCATTCACGGTCACCAAATCGGAATCGTGGCAAACAACGGGATTCTTTTTTCTGAGAGTGCTCAAAAAGGGGCGCATTTTATCGAGCTTTGCGGTCAAAGAAAAATTCCTCTTCTCTTTTTACAAAACATCACCGGCTTTATGGTTGGTCGCCAATACGAAAACGAAGGGATCGCTAAGCACGGTGCCAAGATGGTAACGGCAGTATCAACAGTTCAGGTGCCGAAGTTCACAGTTATTATCGGTGGATCTTTTGGTGCCGGAAACTACGGTATGTGTGGACGCGCTTACAGTCCGCGTTTCCTATGGATGTGGCCGAACTCTCGTATCTCCGTCATGGGTGGCGAGCAGGCGGCAAAAGTTTTATCAACAGTCAAACAAAGCGGTCTAAAAGCTTCAGGGAAAAAAGAAATGTCTCCTGAAGAACTGGCAGCTTTTGAAAAACCAATCTTAGATAAGTACGAAGTAGAAGGAAGCCCTTACTACTCAAGTGCTCGCCTTTGGGATGACGGGGTTATTGACCCAGCTCAGACGAGAGATATTTTAGGATTAGCGATCGCCACTTCACTTAACTCTGGTATTGGAGAAGCGAAGTTTGGTGTCTTCAGAATGTAATTGGAGAGAGTTTTATGCTTTATAAATTAGATATTGATCAAAGAGGAGTGGCGACGGTGACGTTAAATCGTCCGGAGCTTCACAATGCTTTTAACGACGATTTAATCCGCGATTTAATCGTTTGCTTCAACGACCTGGAAAATAACTCTGGAGTTCGTTTAGTGATTTTAACTGGTGAAGGAAAGTCTTTCTGTGCGGGAGCTGACCTTAACTGGATGAAGCGCATGAAAGATTACTCTCACGAAGAAAACGTGAAAGATTCGCAAAACCTGGCAGAACTTTTTACGGTTATCAACCGCTTCACGCGTCCAGTGATTGGAAAGATCAACGGTTCGGCCCTAGGTGGTGGAGCTGGGCTTGTTGCTTGTTGTGATTACGTTGTCGCTGTTGATACCGCAACAATCGCTTTCACTGAAGTAAGGCTTGGGCTTCTTCCAGCTGTTATCTCTCCGTTTGTTATCGCTAAAATTGGCGAGTCTCACGCTAGAGCAAGTTTCTTAAGTGGGGCAAAGATCAGTATGTCTCGCGCCTTTGTCATGGGGCTGGTTCATCAGGTGACAACAAGCGAGCACCTGGATGCTGAGATTGAAAAAGTCGTGGCCGATTTTCTACTGGCCGGGCCTAGTGCTGCAGTCAGAGCAAAAGAACTTATTAACCGCGTGGTGAGAGCTGAAACAATGGAAGACGCCCGCGATTTTACTTGTGAGATGATTGCCAAGGCACGCGCAGGGGCAGAAGGTCAGGAAGGCATGAGTGCATTATTAGAAAAAAGAAAAGCGAGTTGGTATTAATCATGACGACAAAAAAAATTACGAAGATTTTAATTGCTAACCGCGGGGAGATTGCCCTGCGAGTGATTCAGACGGCCCGTGAGATGGGGATTAAAACCGTCACGTTATACACAGACGAAGAGATGACTCTTCCACATAAAAGTGCAGGAGACGAGTCGTACAATCTGGGAACAGGAGCGCTTAAGGACACTTACTTAAATCAAGATAAGATTATCGAGATTGCTAAAAAGTCGGGAGCGGACGCTATTCACCCGGGGTATGGATTTCTTTCAGAGAAATCGTCGTTTGCTAAAAAAGTAAAAGACGCAGGTCTTATTTTTATCGGTCCATCTCCTGAATCAATCGATTTAATGGGAGATAAAAAGACTTCTAAAATTAAAATCCAGGAACTAGGTGTTCCTTCAATTCCAGGATACCACGGTGACAATCAGGAAATTAGTTTCCTGGTTAAAGAAGCTAAAAAAATCGGTCTTCCGGTTTTAATTAAAGCTTCTGCCGGAGGTGGTGGGAAAGGGATGAGAATCGTTTACAATGAAAGCGAGTTTCAAGAGGCCCTTGAAGGGGCCAAAAGAGAAGCGATGAACGCTTTTGGAGACGACACTGTTCTTCTGGAGAAATACATCACTTCACCTCGCCACATTGAAATTCAGGTGATGAGCGACAGACACGGCAATCACTTTCACTTATATGAAAGAGAGTGTTCAATCCAGCGCCGTTACCAAAAGATTGTAGAAGAGTCACCAAGCTCTGCCGTTTCACCTGAGCTTCGTGCAAAGATGACGGAAGCTGCAATTAAGATCACTCGTGGGATTAACTACGAAGGTGCAGGAACAATCGAATTGATCCTTGATACTGATGGAAGCTTCTACTTCCTGGAGATGAACACAAGACTTCAGGTAGAGCACCCGGTAACTGAAATGGTGACAGGGTTAGATCTTGTTCGCTTGCAGATTATGGTGGCCCAAGGGGATAAGCTTCCTTTCACTCAAAACGATATTAAGCAAAGAGGCCATGCGATTGAAGTAAGGCTTTATGCTGAAGACCCGGATAATGGATTTCTTCCAAGTATCGGAACGATTAAAAAAATTGGAAAGACAACTGTTCGCGACACAAGACTTGATTGTGGGTATGTTGACGGCAACGCTGTGACGATCTCTTTTGACCCAATGCTGGCAAAGCTTATCAGTTGGGGAGAAAACCGCGAAGTCGCTGCTCAAAAGTTGAATCTTGCCTTAAACGATATTTTATTTTTAGGTCTAAGAACCAATCGCGATTACTTAAAGCGCATCCTGACTTTACCTGAGTTTTTAGCTGGGACGACGTACACGCATTTCGTGAAGACTTACGAAGATAAACTGCAAAAGAAAGCAGCAACTAAAGAGCAAAGAGCACTGGCCGTGGCCGCTTTCTTGCTTAAAAAAGATCAGGTGAAGAGTGCTTCTTCAACTGAAAATAAGACTAATAGTGTTTGGGAACGCCTGTCAGGCTTTAGGAATATTTAATGAAAAGACAAATCCAATTAAACGAAGAACTTATTGATGTGGATATTATTGAACAAAACCCACGTTTTGTTCTTTTTAACCTTGATGGGACTGAGTATGCAGTTAATCTAGGCAACATCGATGATTACAAATTAAACTTAAATTACAACAACACCAATTCATCAGTGGTAGCACTTGACACTCACATCGTTGTCGATGGAATTGAGTTTTCAATTGATACACCAAGAAGATCGCGCTCAAAAGGAAAGAGCGGGGATCACGGTCAGATGGTAAGCCCGATGCCTGGTAAAATCTTAAAGGTTTTAGTCAGCGAAGGCGCTGAGCTTGAGGCCGGAACTCCAATTTTAGTTATGGAAGCGATGAAGATGGAGCATACAATTAAGGCCAACAAAAAAGGGAAAATTGAGAAGATTTTCTACAAAGAAGGCGATCAGGTGCAAGGTGGAGTGGAGCTGGTTAAGTTATGCTAAGTCACATGCCAAAAAAAGTTCGTATCGTTGAAGTCGGTCCTCGTGACGGCCTTCAGAATGAAAAAACGATTGTCTCATTAGAAGACAAGGTGACATTCATCAGAATGCTGGCAGATGCTGGTCTTTCTGAAATCGAAGCGACTAGTTTTGTCCGTGCAGAAAAAATTCCGCAAATGAGTGATGGAGTTGAGCTTTACGGGGCGCTGGTAAAAGAAGAGGCACTTAAAAAGGCCAAACTTATTTCTCTGGTTCCCAATGATAAAGGGCTCGATAATGCCCTTAGTGCCGGCGTAAAAGAGATCGCGGTTTTTACGGCGACATCAAACACATTTAACCAAAAAAACATTAACGCTACTGTTGATGAATCTTTAAAGAGAATTGATGCCGTGATGGCGAGGGCCAATAAAGAGGGCCTTAAGACCAGAGGGTATATTTCAACGGTTTTTGGCTGCCCTTATGAAGGGAAAACGAGCCTGGTTGAACTTAAGCGAGTGGCCAATCATTTAGAAAGCCTGGGAGTTCATGAGATCTCTTTAGGGGACACAATTGGAGTGGCCAATCCATTACAAGTGAAAGAAACAATCGAATTTTTAAAGTCAGACTTTAGTCTGGATTTCTTTGCTATGCACTTTCACGATACCCGTGGAATGGCCGTGGCAAATATCTTAGCTTCTCTTGAAATGGGGATGACGAGTTTTGATTCATCAGCAGGTGGATTAGGTGGATGTCCTTACGCTAAGGGGGCCTCTGGAAACGTGGCCACTGAGGATTTAATCTATTTATTCTCTTCGATGGGAATTGAGACTGGTGTGAACATGGAAAAGCTCGCCCAGGCCTCAAGTTTCATTCTCAATAAACTTTCCAAAGGGTCATCTTCAAAAAGTTTAACGGCCTTTTTGGCCAGTAAATCTTAGTAAAATAAAAAGGCCCCCAAACGGAGGCCTTTTTTTGTCTTCTATTTCAATAAATGATTACTGAAGGTGTAGTTCAGCGAACTCAAGAACGATAGAAACTGCTTCTTCAACAGAAAGCTCACCGTTTTGAGCTAAAATGTTGTTAACTTGGTTGTTAAGAAGAAGGCTCATTTCACCTGTTTGAAGGTAGTTTTGAGCGTCGTTTTCTACAGCTTGAGCGATTGCCTTCATTTGAAGAGATGCTGAAGTACCAGCTGATGTTCCAAGAGTTGGGTTACCAACTGATGATCCAACAGATGAACCTGCAGACATTACACCTACACCAGCTGAAGAAACTGATGGGTCTGTGTATCCTAATGGTCCAACAGTGTATGGTCCATTTCTTCCCATTCCTGATTCATATGCCATTGCGCTTAGTGAAAGTGCCAGAACGAATACTGCTAAAAGTGATTTCATGTGTTCTCCAAAAAAAAGTTCGTGTTGTTTTGTTGAGTAGAAATCATTTATCATAAAAATAGATAGGCATTATCAAACATGAAAAATTTACTGTTTTTTTAAACGGAGTCCTCATATGAGCTTTTACCAAAAGACCTTTCCAGACCTTGAAGTGGCATTGAAAAATAACCACCAACTATGGGTAACTCTTAATAATCCCGACCAAATGAACGCGATTACAACCCCAATGATTGACTCCTTAACAGAGGTTTTAAGGCAGGCGGATTTTGACCCGGAAATCAGGGTTGTAGTTATTACAGGGAAAGGGAAAAACTTCTGTGCGGGCGGAGATATCAAGGCAATGGAAGAAAAATCCGGGATGTTTGCCGGTGAATCCAACGAGCTTCGATCGCGCTATCAGCACGGGATTCAGCGCATTCCTCAGTGTATTGAAAACCTTTCTGTTCCGGTGATCGCCATGGTTAATGGAGCTGCTGTCGGGGCCGGGTGTGATCTTTCTATGATGTGTGACATGCGCACAGGGAACTCTAAATCGAAATTTGCCGAGACTTTTACCCGCATGGGACTTGTTCCAGGTGATGGAGGAACGTTTTTTCTTCAAAGAGTAATCGGATATTCCAAAGCCATGCAGATGTTTTTAACGGCAAAAAGCTATGAAGGAAAAGAAGCGCTAGACTTCGGACTCCTGAGCTTTTTATTCGAAGATTCAAACCTAGAAAGCGAAACTGAAAAATTGGCCGACACCGTAGCTTCTCTTGCACCAGTGGCGCAGAAGTTGACTAAAAAAGCGATGAAGGTTTCTTACTTGCACGATCTGCAAACCTCTCTTGATATGCTGGCAAGCTATCAGGGAATTTCTCAAAGAACATCGGATCACTTTGAGGCGCTTAAGTCTTTTAAAGAAAAACGCTCTCCACGTTTTTCTGGCAAATAAAAAATTTGACATAGAAAGACGGAACGATACACAATTAAAGAAGATGAAAAATCTAACGTTGTCGTTCCTCATGTTGTTTTTGGCAAATGCCTGTTCAACGATGGAGTTTAACACCAGCGGGCGAGAGGACTTTAGTGTCGGAGCTCGTTCGGGAAGTGAAAGACTAATCGAGGTCGAAAAAACGAAGGATTTTTATTTCTGGGGAATGACTCCGACTTATGCGGAATTCAATCTTCAGGATGAGACACAAGGTGAAGGGGTCAATAACCCGTCTTATGTCTCAGTTGAACAGAGATATACATTTAAAGATATATTTTTTACTTTTGTCACTCTAGGGCTTTATTGCCCGGCCACCTATAAGGTTACGCTTCTTTCAAAAGGAGAAGCAAAATGAAGAAGGTGATGCTGGTGATGTCATTGGCCGTGCTTTCGGGATGTGGTTCTTTGAGAATCAATCCAAAAAGTTGCAAGACCAATGGGCTCTGGGGAACTAATCCGCTTTCGACCCGTGAGATTACTCGCGAAGAGATTGAAGAGGAGAAGGTCATCGACATAAAAGCGCGTGAGCAGTTTTATGTGTTTTATGACCGGGATTTGCGCTTGCGTGATCTTTTAGAAGAGCATGGAATCAAGTGTGAAGAGGTAAAAAAGATTCGTGTGGAAATGACTACTAAGTGGTTTTTTGTGCGCGAAGTGGCCTTAAAAGTCGTCAAAAATTAATTTGTGATTGGTGCCAGGGATTGGCAACATTCATTATCATATGAAGGGCCAAGGATGGCCCCTTTTTTTTAACTCAAAGCTTTATAGGTATTCAGTGGACGCTTTCATTAAAAAATGGATAGGTAGGCTGACGAGTGTTTTTGATGCCGACTTAAAAAATATCCGACAAGTCATTGATCAAGAAATCAGTTCCGGCGGAGCTTTTGAGAAATTAGTTTTTCCTATTGCTGAGTTAAACGATCTCCACGTCATTCAATTTTTTAAACATTACCCTGAGCATGGGATGGTTTCAGGTTTGGGTGCTGATAAAGATCTTCAAATGGCCTACTTAAAAGCAATTGTGGAGTTCTTCGAGAGGTTGAGTTTTCACAAGCACGAAAGAGATGAAGGAATTTATTCTACTAATGGTATTGCTGCCCATAGAATTGCCGGGCTGGCCAAAAAATCGGCCGAAGAAGAGCTTTTAGAGCGAGACTCTTTTATGCGGCATTGGTTTACTAATACACCATTTACCCAGGTCGAATTAAATGAAGAAGCAAAAAAACTTGATTCAGTTTTGAAAAATCATCAACTAAAAATTCACTTGGGCAAAACGACTTTAGGCCACAAGGAAACCTATTTGTGTTTTCTGCAGGACTTAAAGACCACAGGCTTTGCTCTTGGACTTTCAAGTGGAAGAGGTAGCTATGATATTGAAAAATCTATTCAAGAGGCGCTCATTAATTATTTCTTCGGCCATCAGGGGGTCTCAGCAGAAAAGCAAATTGAAATCATAAAGAACGAAGGTGTGAAGTCTCTGATGTCTCATCGAGCATTTTGGCTGTATATGAATCCAATGCCCGAGTGGTTATTTGCTAAAAGTGAGGTCAAAATGTCCCCATCTCAAAGCAATCTAAAGACACGTTCGACATTTAAGCAACTGGAAAGCCGTCCTTTTGAAGTCTGGCACTGTAAGAATGACGGACTTTTGGAATTATATGTGGGGGATGTTTATAAGTTCTTCCCTAGTGGCTTGACTGAGATGGGTTTAAATGTTGTATTGGGTCCAACTCAGTATCACCCCATACCATAGGTTTTATATGAAAAAAATTTTTAGTGTTTTCCTGGCGGCCTTATCATTTTTCTCTACGCAAAGTTTTGCTTCTTCAATTCAAGTCGAAGAGTTGCAAAAACTAACTAAACCGGCAGAGACGGCAAGAGAAGGAACGGCAACTTGTCGTTCAAATAGACTGTAAAAAAATGTTGTACCGTCTTGTAACTTGCCTGATAATTATTTTTACAATCAATTTTAAGGTAGATGCCATGACGGTTATACAAGTCACTAGTGCCCCAAGACTTCCTCTGGATCCTGAAAAGGTTCAGACGATGGCCGATTATGATCTCGCTTTATGCCTCTATCGCACATGGTTTGAATATGACCGCTCAAGACAGGCCATTTCTGGTCTGGTCTCTTCATGGAAATTTGACAATAAAACCGGCAGCTATCTTTTTACAATTGATAAAGACTCGCGTTGGTCTGACGGTTCAGCTCTGACATCAGAACACCTGATTAAAAATCTTCAACGGGTGATTAAAAATAAATCGAGCTATGGTGCGGCCATTGATGCGATTATTGATATTAAGAATCATAAGATCGTTGATGAGAAGAATTTCATCCTGCCGACAAAAAATCATAAACCATCGGAAGCTTTTTTCCAGAGAATGGGGTCAATTTTCCTGGCCGTGACCCACCCAAAAGATTGGGATAAAAATGGGGTTTTGATTTCTAACCATTTTAGTATTGGACCTTACAAAATTCTTGAGCAGACTAAGACCGATTTGATTCTGGGTTATCACCCTTATGATAGGATTGGCAGTGAGAAAAGAATTAAGAAAATTCATATTCGCCTGGTCGGTGAGAAGCCGACAGTCGAAGAGTTTGTCAAAGGATCGACTTTTGACAATATTATCTCAACATACACGTTAATGCCTACGGCAACCTATAAAGAGATTCTCGCGCACAAACTTCCTTTCTGGACGAGGGCCTTTGACCGCGTATCTTACCTGTCACCAATTAAAAGTTACCCAAAGAATTCTGACAAACTAAGAAATTTTGTCAGGCTTCTAGGAAAGAAATTCTACGCTGATCGCTCATTTGAAATTCCAATGAACGTTAAAGTCGCAACCAGCCTTCAGCCAAAAGGGTATCCATTAAACGATCAGCTTCATTACGATCTTGCGGCCGAACAGGAAAAAGATCTTCCAAAAGAAGTCTCGATTGTTACGGTTGCGGGTTTTCATTATGAATACCAAAAATCAGTCATTGAAAAACTTGTTAAGACAATGGGTGTTCCCGTCAAGTTAAACTGGACGGCCAAACCTACGATGAATGACTTCCTTGCTGAGCTAAATGAGAATTCATCTTATGACCTGCAAATCTCTAGCTTTGGAGTTGCTGATCCTGAAGCGGCCACATGGTTGTCTTTAGTTTTAAACAAAGATGCACCTTTTGTGGAGATCTCAGCAGGAGACACTGCTAATTTTGAAGGTATCCTTAAGAAACACCTTGGGCGCGATGGAGAAGTCCTGGAGCTTAAGAAAATGCTGACTAAGATTGGTGAGCGCGGAAGCTATCTGCCGTTATTTCATTTTTCTACTATGTCCATCTCTCAACCAGGAATAAGTTTTGAAAACATCCATGAACTCGATGAAACCGTCGACTATTCAAAGCTTATCATCAAGTAATTCACTTTATCGCACTTCTTTGGTGAAAATCCTGGGCCTGACGGTACTGGTCCTTTTTCCTATTTCTCTTTTTCTCCTTTTTAACTTTAATAAAATTCAGGAAAAGAAAAATTCAGAAAAACGGGCGGCCATTGAAAAGATTATCAAAGCTTCATTGGTTTCCAGTTCTCAGTATGGCGATATGATATATGGCAGAGCAAGTTCTCTTGAATTGGGAAAAAATCTTGGGCTTATCGATCTTGGTATTTGTGATCAAGGGGCCGATATCCTTGAGCGACCGGATGAGCTTCGTTGTAAAAAAACGTCAAATGCACAAAGCGAATTAACCTATGACCACGCTCAGTTGAATGGTCAAAATTATGAGCTTGAATATCGTTGGAAAAAAGAAGGGCAATCGCTCCTTGATCAGATGATTTATTCATTGCTTTTAAGTTTGGTTATTTCGGTTATTTTTTTCCTTCCCGTTCAGTTGTTTCTACTTAATACGATTGTTCGTAAAGTGAAGGATGTGGCCTCTGCTTTAATTGACAATCAAATAAAGTCAAAAAAGAACGATGAATTCAAAGAGGCCAGTGTGCCCAATGAGTTTAAAGAGCTTGCCGGCTTTATTCAGGAAAAGACCCGAGAATTGGAAAAGGCCACTGAGGATCAGGTTGTGACTTCCATGGCCAAGCGGGTCTCTCACGATATACGTTCACCAATTATCGCGCTTAATTCTTGTTTTGAGAGAAGCGACTGGAAAGACTCTGAAGATGCTCTTTTAATCAAACAGTCACTTAAGCGCATTAATGATATTGCGGAAGACTTGCTTTTAAAGGGACGTCAGAAAGGCAGTGAGAGTTATTCAGTAGTCGAATTGAATAAGATTGTTAAGAATCTCGCAGAAGAAAAAAAGCTTATTTATGGAAGTAATGTTCAACTTGAAGTGCTTGTCGAAAATCAAGAATCCTATGCTGAAGTTAAGGAATCAGACCTGCTTAGGGCGCTATCAAATTTAATTAATAATGCCATTGAGGCCTTGAAAGATGTTTCAGGTGCTAAAGTCGTAGTCAGAGTTTTTTCTTCTCCTGAAAAAAATACTATTTCAATTGCCGATAATGGGCCGGGTTTTCCAGAAAATATTGTGAAGAAAATAGGCAAAGAAAAGCTAGAGTCGACAAAGGACACTGGAAATGGCCTAGGACTCATGACTTCATGGCAGATGTTGGAAGGAATGGGGGCGCAAGTTGAACTTGTTAAGACTTCAGCGAAAGGAAGCGAAATTGCGGTGTCATTTTCTAAGATTCATCGGCCGGAAGGTGATATCAAGCTTGTTTTAATTGATGATGAGAAGATTAATCATTTAAACTGGAAAAGACAGGCAAAAGACAATCACCAACTATTGTGTTTTTTTAGCAAGGATGAATTTTTTAAGTATTTAGAAGACCATGATTTAAGTAAGGACACTGCTATTTTTCTGGATGTCGATTTAAAAAATGACTCGGGAATCGATGTGGCCTTAACTCTTCATGAACAAGGGTTTTTAAATCTCAATCTGGCCACAGGTCATGAAGCAGGTGATTTGAAAGTTCCGGACTATATCAGATCGGTTCGTGGGAAAAAGTACCCTTACTAATCATCGTCTTTTAAATTATCTAACAGATTGGAGAAAAAGCTTTTTTTGTAATCTGTGGCCTCTTCTTCTGTCATGTGTCCGAAAGTTGTGCGGTCCTGTTCAATAAATAAATTATCAGCGGCAAGCGTATTGAGAAAGCGCGAGACGAAACGTGGAGTTTCTTTTCCGAAAAGTTTTCTCTGCTTACAGTATGTCATCACTAACTTTTCCTGAGCGCGCGTGATCCCTACGTAACAAAGTCTGCGTTCTTCGGAAATGTCTTCACCTTGAGAGATGGTTTTTTTGTGAGGGAGTGTTTCTTCCTCGATACCCATTAAATAAACGTTTCTAAACTCCAGTCCTTTTGAAGAGTGAAGGGTCATGAGAGTGACTTCATTTTTTCTGACATCGCCGTCGTGCTCTTCATCCATTTCTTCTTTGTCTTGAGAGTCTTGCAGCAGGAGACGCTCACAAAAGTTTTTTAGATCGGCGTTTTCTTTATAATAGTTGGTGAAACGCTCAGCAGACTCAATAAAACTGTCTCTTATACACATCTCCGAGCCCACGAGACGCTCAGTTATCGCG
>CAXHHE010000020.1:0-19781 GCA_964016365.1 uncultured Bacteriovorax sp.
CATAAGATCAACATCAAAGGTGAAGTGTGTCCAGCTGACCGCTACATTCTTGGTGAGTACTTAAAAAAATACAACGGTGACTGGAAAAAAGTTCTTAACCACGTTCGCGTGAAGAGACTTCTTCTTTCTGAAAAAGACCGTATTGGTATTGGTACATTCCAGCCAAAAGATGAGAAGAACCAGGATTCAACAGAATTAACTGGGGATATCAACTACAGAAAAATCGCTCAATACGGATCGGATTCAGATCCACGTGCGTTTAACTTCGACGGGGAATTCAATATCGCTAACCGCGGGATCGTTGAGTTCATCGAGATGCTAAAACTTGACGTAGCTTTCTTATACGACCTTCTAGGGGCGTCTCAAGAGCAGTCAATTAAGCCTAAGAAATTCTCTCAGACTGATATTGATGAAGTTATTCTTGGCCACACAAACGAGCCGGAATTTAGAAAACTTCAGTCTAACGAATTCATGGAAGCCCTAAGAGATAGAACGGTAAAAATCGACGTTCCATACATCACGCGTCTGGATCAGGAAGTAAAAATCTATCAAAAAGATTTCAATGCTGAGAGAATCCCTCACGTGCATATCGCTCCTCACACCATTGAGATGGCTGCGACATGGTCGATCCTGACTCGTTTAGAAGAACCGAAAAAATCTGACCTGACTAAGCTTCAAAAGCTTAAACTTTATAACGGAAAAACTCTTCCGGGATACAATGAAGACAACGTAAAAGAGCTTAGAAAAGAAGCTATCCGCGAAGGTCTTGAAGGGATTTCTCCTCGTTATATCCAGGATAAGCTTTCAAACTCTCTGGTTAAAAACGGCCACGTAGGATGTCTAAACCCATTCATGGTTTTCAATGAACTTGAATCAGGACTTAAGCACCACGGTCTAATCAACTCACCAGAGCAGCTTGACCACTACAGAGAAATGCTGGCGATCGCTCGTCAGGAGTATGAAGATACAGTGAAAAACGACGTGCAGAAAGCGATCTCAGTTGATGAGTCAGCGATCCAGACACTTTGTGCGAACTATATCGACAACGTGAAAGCTTACACACAAAAAGAAAAGATCAGAAATAAATACTCTAATAAGTTAGAAGACGCTGATGAGAGATTCATGAGATCGATTGAAGAAAAAATCGATATTCCTGAGTCGAGAAAAGACGACTTCAGAAGAGAAATCATGAACTACATCGGAGCTCTAGCGATCGAAGGTAAAGTTTTTGATTACAAAATGAATGAGCGTCTACACAGAGCGCTTGAACTGAAGCTTTTTGAAGACCAAAAAGACTCAATCAAGCTTACAACAATCATCTCTAAAGTTGTGGATAAAGAAACACAAGAGAAGATCGACGTTGTGAAGTCTCGCCTTATCAAAAACCACGGTTACTGTGAAATTTGTGCGACAGACGCACTAAACTTCGTAGCATCGATTTTTGCTAAAGGTGACTCTGCTAAGTCATAGACTAACTTTTGAAAGGGTTTTAGATGGATCATCCAATTAAAAGAGACCATGCACGCTTTCGTAAGATTGTTAAAGGAAGAATCCGCGACAACTTACGAAAGTATGTGTCTAAAGGTGAAATGCCTAGTCCGAAGGGCGACGGGACTTTTAAAATCCCGATGCCTTCGATCGATACTCCTCGCTTTAAATTCGGCGACAGAAACCAGGGCGGAATGGGCCAGGGTGAAGGTCAATCGGGAGACCCGGTTGATGGGCAAGAAGGCGATCAACCAGGACAAGGGCAGGAAGTAGGTAACCAGGCCGGAAACAAAGAACTTGAAGTCGATCTTTCATTGGAAGAACTAGCTTCAATTCTTGGTGATGAGCTGGCTCTTCCACGCATTGAACCCAAAGGAAAGAAGGCCATGCCTTCTGTGACCAACAAGTACACGTCTATCGGTATGACTGGTCCCAATTCATTAAAGCATTTTAAACGCACTTATAAAGAAGCGATGAAGCGCCAGATTGCGACAGGGACATATGATTTTAATGACCCTCGAGTGATCCCACACAAACGCGATTTCCGTTACCGTGCCAGCGACGCGAAGGTTGAGTTTGAAAATTCAGCTGTCGTTATCTACATGATGGACGTTTCCGGATCAATGGGTGATGAGCAAAAAGAGATCGTTCGCACGGAATCTTTTTGGATCAACCTATGGCTTAAGTCTCAATACAAAGACATTGAAGTCAGATACATCATCCACGATGCAACAGCAAAAGAAGTGGATGAAGAGACGTTTTTTAAGACCCGTGAATCGGGAGGGACGCTGATTTCAAGTGCACTTAAACTGTGCCGCGAGATCGTTGAAAAAGACTATGACCCTTCTGAGTGGAACATTTACCCGTTCCATTTTTCTGACGGTGATAACTGGTCAGCAGACGACACTAAGCTGTGTTTAGAAATCCTGGATCAGGATCTTCTGCCAGCTTCAAACGTTTTTTGTTACGGACAAGTTGAAAGCCGTTACGGTTCAGGGCAATTTTATAAAGACCTGGCCGGAAGATATGGCGAAGACGATGAGAAAGTGATCCTTTCAAAAATTAAAAATAAGGACGCTATTCTTGATTCAATCAAAGATTTCCTAGGAAAGGGAAAATAAAGAGGAAGACAGATGTCGAGAACCAAGCCACTTGATGGAGAGTTACTGAGAATCAGAGATGAAATCCATGGTTATGCCAAGGAGTTCGGACTGGATTTTTATGAAGTTCGCTTTGAAGTTTGCGACTATGACACTATTAACATCCTTGCCGCTCAAGGCGGATTTCCTTCTCGTTACCCGCACTGGCGTTTCGGGATGGACTACGATCAGCTTTCTAAAGGATACGCTTACGGATTACAAAAAATTTACGAGATGGTTATCAATACCAATCCTTGTTATGCTTACCTGTTAAATGCCAACCACCTTGTTGACCAGAAAATCGTTATGGCCCACGTTTACGGTCACGCGGATTTCTTTAAGAACAATGCCTGGTTTGCTAATACTGACAGGAACATGCTGGCCGTCATGGCCAACCACGGAACGAAGATCCGCCGTTATATGGAGCGCTTCGGGCAAAACCGCGTGGAAGAATTCATTGACCGCGTAAACTCAATTGAAAACTTAATTGATGTCGGAATGCTTTTTGAAACTCCAGAAAGCAGAAGGCAAAGCGAAGAGCGCATGAAAGTGGCCCGCGAGGAGATCGCGAACCTTTCAGATGATCGCTCAAATGCGCTTAAGTCATTCATGCGCTCTAAAGATAGAAAAGAAGGGTCTGCTCCCCAGCAAGTCGTTGAGGAATCGGCCGACTTGCGCGAGAAAAAAATCAATTACCCTCGCGATATTATGCACTACCTTCTGGAGAATGCTCCCTTAGAAGAGTGGGAAGCCGATATCCTGGGGATTCTAAGAGATGAGGCGTATTACTACCTTCCTCAGCGTTTAACAAAAATTATGAACGAAGGCTGGGCAAGTTATTGGCACTCACACATCATGACCACCAGAGCGCTTAAGGCCTCAGAGATCATCGATTACGCCGATCACCATGCAGGTGTAATGGCAATGAGCAGACAGAATATCAACCCGTATAAAATCGGAATTGAGCTGTATAGAGACATCGAATACCGCTGGAACACTGGCCGCTTCGGAAAAGAATACAACGAATGCGAAGACATGCATGTAAAGGCGAATTGGGATAAAAAATTAGGCCTTGGCCGCCAGAAAATCTTTGAAGTTAGAAAAACTCATAACGACGTAAGTTTTATTGATGAATTTTTTACTCCAGAGTTCTGTGAGCGCCAACAGCTCTTTACTTATAAATTCAATCCACGCACGGGCCGCAATGAAATTGAGACCCGGGATTTCATGGATATCAAAAATAAGCTTCTTTCATCTCTTTCAAACTTCGGTTCACCGGTGATTGAAATTGAAAGCGGAAACTACCAAAACAGAGGAGAGCTTCTCCTGCGTCACGTTCACCGTGGAGTAGACCTGGATTTTGGTTACGCTTCTGATACGCTTAAAAACCTTTATGCTCTTTGGAAAAGACCGGTGAATATCACCAGCCGTCAGGAAGAGCAGAACATCACATTGAGTTTTGACGGGAAAGAATTCAAGCAGACAAAGTAAGGTTAACTCACTTTAGTTTTCCTGATCTTTCCTTGTACTCTTTATCAATTCGAGTAAAATAAATTAAAAAATATTAACTCGTTTTGCTTGAGAGTTTATGCGCACAATCCAATCGACAGGTTTATTGGTTACACTTTTATTATCTTCACCGCTTTTTGCAGCAAAAACTCCCATTGCTTCTGTTGCTAAAATCAGAGGAACTGTAACGAAGCTTCTTCCCGGTGCTCTTGAAGCGACTGTCCTGGAAGCAGGTGAGCAGCTTCCGGAAGATACATCGATTGTTACAGGCCCAAAAAGTTTCGTTAAAATCGTTTTCATCGATAAGTCTGAACTCAATATGGGGCCGGAAAGTAAAATCGTTATTTCCGAAATGAGCCCCAGTGATCAAGTGGGGATCATCTCCCTTTTAAAAGGAAGAATCAGGACGGAAGTTGAGAAGTCACAAAAACCTAATTCACAAAACCAGAATAAATTTTATATCAGAACCCGCACTGCTGCTTTAGGTGTGCGTGGGACAGATTTCCAGACGATTTACAATCCTGAAAACCGCATGACATCGCTTCTAACTTACAAGGGAGCAGTGGCCATGGCCAAGGTTGATGAGAACACTCATCAGCGTTTTGAAACCAGCGAAACCAAAGTGGTGAGAGATGATGTAACCAAGGCCCCTGAGATTCAAAAAATCCCGGGAAAAATCATCGACGAAAAAACGGAACTTAAAAAAGTCCTCGCTTCAAATGATGTTGTCATCGTTCCTCCAGGGCAGAGTTCATTTTCTTCGCAGGCCCTGAAAAAATCGTCTTTACCAGTTAAAATCTCTCCGGTGCAGTTAAATGCTTTATACAAAAACACTGAGTTCAATGAAAAGAATCTGGTAAATTTAAAACCAGCAGACATGGATAAAGAGGTAGGGCCTCTGATTGCTGTTGCCCCACAAAGTGCACCGGCCGATGGTCTCTACAATGCTAAAAACGGCGACTTTGCTCCAAGGGCCGGAGGCTTTATTGACGAGGTCACGGGTCTTTATGTCGCTCCTGAAGCAGGCTCAACATTCGATTCGAAAAACGGTGTTTACGTCTCAGATAAAAGTGGTGAGATCGATGCCGATACTGGACAGTATGTGGCGCCAAAAGGACTTATCCTCGACGCTCAAAAAGGATTTGTGGTTGAAAAAAATGCTGAGGTTAAGCCAGAGCTTCTCGCCTTAAGAGAAGATTTAAATAAGTCTATTGCCCGCGATGTGGTTGTGGGGGATTTAGATGGGGAAGTGGTTATTGCCGCTAAAACACTGCGTGAGAAATTTATCCGCGATCATTTGAGTTTTATGCTGGGGATGGGCGGAGAAAAAATAAAAGTTAATGATGGCATGGATATGGATGCCGACAAACCGTACAAGTTTAATGTTGAATGGCAGATTGCTTCGACAAACCGTTTTGCACCTATCTTAGGTTTGTCGTACGAATCAACAGAGTTCGACGATCTTTCTAATCGCGGTTTTTCTCAGGACTCAAAAGCACAGTTTGATATGACAGTAGGCTTAAAATACGCTCTAACTAACAGAGTGGACCTGGTGTCTAAACTTGTTTTAGACCAGTCTCTTTATGCTGTTCAGACATCGGTGTCTCCTGATGTTTTCAATCTTAACCGCATCGTGATTACAAAGATCAATTTAGGGGCGATGGCCGAATTGATGCGCTCAAACCGCTTTTCACTTAATGCGGAATTTTTTGCGAACATGGGATTTAGGAAGCGCTTTAACAATGCAGTTGTCTCAGGCATCAGCGGTTTTTCATTTAAGCTAATGCCGCAATACGCTTTGGATGAAAAGAGATCACTGGCCTTTGGTTTTGTGATGGAAAACGAGTCTTCAAAAGTAGGGACAGGGCTCATCACCAATGATACCAAACGCGAAAAGCGCGCTCTGGAATTAAAATATACAATGAATCTTTAAGTTATTGTGGTGAGATCTTAATGGTCTCACCATCAAGCTCTTCAATGTCAGACTGGTCGATACTTTTGGCTTCAACCAACGGTTCAAGCGTTTTCTTTTCTTTTAGTGAGTCTAAAGAAAGTGTTTTATCTGTGTAAGTCGCATCATCTCTTTGAATCGTTTTCCCCAGGTTTTCCCACTGGATATACTGCAGTGAAATCCAGCAGCTCATGCCATCAAAAGACTTGCATGATTTTTCTGCCGTCTCTTCGGCCTTTCTTTTTTCAGCGCCTACGATCAGGTTGACGTAACTATCCATGATGTTGACTTCAAAAGGTGGCTCATTTTTAAAGGCGATCTTTAAAAGTGTGAGTTCTCTCTGTGCTTCAGCAAATCTTTTTTCTCTGATTAAAAAAGCAATTTTAATCGCCTGCGAGTTTCTTGGATCGAGACTCTTGTTGGAAATATTATTGAGCATTGAAAGGCCATCGGCCCATTGGTTGAGCAGCCATGAAAGGGGGATAGCGCGCTCAAGCGAGTTTTGTGAGTCCTGCTTTTTTTGCAGGGCCAGGCGGAAGTGACCGAAGGCGAGTTCGTATTCTTTGTTGGCAAGATTGATATTTCCTTTGATGTTTTCGGCGTTGGCAGAGTCGATATCATCGACGAAGGCCAGGGCCTTTTTCGAATCGCCTGAGCGTAGATACATAAAGGCGATAATTTCGCGCAGTTTTTTAGACTGATACGAGCTTTCCGGTAAAAGAGAAATCAGGTTAAGCAGGTCTTTTTCTTTGTTGAGATACAGTCCGGTCTTAAGCCACAGCTTCGACATTTCATCGTCGCTGATAGTGTATTCGATATCAGTGAGCATGTTCTTTTTAAGCCCCTGTGTGTCGTTGGTTTTTAGTTTGATCATGGAGTCCAGCCAGAACTGATCGTTCTTAGAGAATTTCATAGTGTAGAACTGGCAGGATTGTTTTTCGCGGTTAATGGCCGCAACATCGTTGACTGCCATGAAGTTAATCAGGCGTAAAAGACAGTTCTGAATAAAATAATTGTTGTTATTAACTTTGGGGTCATCGAGTTCTTTAATCGATTTATCAAAGCGTCCTTGGACAAAATAAATCATCGCCAGGTAGCGCTTTTTAATCGCCATCACCGCACTTTCTTTTTCGCTGATCCTTCCCAGGAAAAATTCGGCCAGCTTTAAATCGCCGCTGATCATTTTAAATTTTGCTTTTTGTAAATTGTAGAGATCGACTTGTCTTTGGTTGTTGTCTTTAATCTGATTGGTTTCAGTCAAAGCATCAAGCGAGTACTCTTCGCCTTCAAGGATGATCTCTTTGAGTTCGTCTTCATTGGCCTGAGCATGTGCTTTCGTTGGAATAAAACCAACTGAGAGGCTCAGGAATAAAAGGACATATAATGCTTTCATGCTTAATTTTTCGGGTTTTATCCCGATAACTTTAAAAAACTATGAAAGTCTTAAACACAAAACTTGTTGCCGTTTTCCTTTTTGCCTTCTCGGTGCTTCTTCCGAGTGCTTTTGCTTTGGCACCGGTGGAGAGTTTGGTGTTAGGAAATTTCTCTGATGATTATTCTGAAAACAAAAGTGATCCACTCAACTATGTCTATACCCGTGACTTGTCTCTTAAAAATGCTTCCGTTGAATTAAAGCGCGAACTCGCTATTTACCGCGGTTTTTACGAGGAAGGCAAAAACACACTGAACTACTGCCGTGGAGGCCGTGAGGTTCGTTATGCGACTGAATGGGAGAAGGTACAAGTTAAGCGCTCTGTATTGGCGCTTATTCAGTATATCGGCCTGGACTTAACCACCAGAGCGCTTCCTAAGTACGCCAAGGCCCTGGAGTTCACCAGTGATGAATACAACAACATGATTGAGGGACTGGTTGGAAACTATTGCTCTACGAATCTTTCCATCATCAGCAAAAAAGAACTCCTGGCCAACTTTCGTTTGAAATTCGACAAGGATAATAATTTTAAACTTCCAAGTGTGGAAGGGAATCCTTATTTTCCTGACAATCTTTCAAGCTATCTTCCAGAGAAAAAAGCACTGGAGCAGGAGATGCTTTATACGGTGAAGCTTTTTCAGTCGCTTTGTTCGTGGAATGGAAATCCGACTAATCCGGGATTGATGGTTCCCATCCTGAAAAACCCGGCATTAATGTCATTTTTTGCCAGACAAATGTCCAATCAGGATATTGGCTGGAAAGAAATCGACAACTCGCTTTTCTTAAAAGAAAACAAAAACACTGCGCAAGTCTGGTGTGAGAACCTGATTTGCAGAAAAGTTTCCCGCGAAGAATTTTTAAATAAGTTCTATTACTCGGTAGGGGGAACAAACATCACTGATGACATCAAACGCCTTTACTGTGAAGAATTCAGAACGGTTGATTATAAACCAAAAGACAGCGACCCAAAACTTGCCAAGATGATGAACAGTATGACTTTTGAAGAAGAGAACTTCATCAATTCACAATTCATTGCTTTAATCACTGGTGTTCCAGATTTTCTTCTGCGTGGAGAAAAGTTCAAATCAGGTGAAGAGGTTTTCCGCTCGAGTGTAGATTATACCTGGAATAAATGGGCCCGCGCTCAAAGTGAAACCAACACTCTCGATTTATATTTCGAAGAGCCATTGACTCTGGAGCTTATCGACCGCAATCAGTATTACGATTTCCGCTCGGGAAAATTGCGCGTGGCCTTTGATGTGAACCTGGGTGAATTTGACCGTATCAATCAGCGCGCGGGAAAATTAAAAGTGCAGTTTAAGATCTTTGTACAAAAAAGTTTCCTTGAATACTATCGAACGGCGATGAAGAATACTGACTACCGTGATACCGTTGAAAAGGCACGCCTCAAAAACCGCTTTAAAATGCAGGTGACTAAGGATGTTCAAGGTGCGCGTGAAAAATTTATCATCCCTCCGTGGAAGGGAGATCTTGAAGGGTTGATCGTCAATGAGTTAACCACTCAGATCCTCGACACACCAGAGAAGCTGCTCAATTTCACAGGCTCCGGCATGTACGAAGTAAACGTAGAAATCAACTATGGCCTCTTTGCATTAAAATACTTGAATCACCAATTAAATGTGCAAAAGAGTCAAGAAAAACTCCCGAGTAAAAAGTAAAAGAAATGTGACAACAATGGCAGAAATGGTTTAAAATCCTTCATGGCCAAAAAAACAAGCACATCTAAAAATCAGGCATCTAAAAAAGGCGAAGAACACCTTCCGGTGATTCTTCCAAAGACATCCGATGCTTTGGTCGTTCAGAGCATTCTCGAGCACAACCGCGCCAGCGATCTTCCGACAACGACGGATCCGCTTACAACTTACGTGCGTGAGATCAGCCGCTACAAACTTCTTTCAAATGAAGAAGAAGAGGCCCTGTTAAAAGAGCTTCAGGAAACCGGTGATATCGAAGTGGCCAAGAAACTCGTTTTGGCCAACCTGAGACTCGTAGTAAAGATTGCCATTGAATACCGCTCTGCCTGGCAGAACGTCATGGACCTCATTCAGGAAGGGAACATCGGTCTGATGAAGGCCGTTTCAAAGTATGATGCCACTAAAGGGGCGAAACTTTCTTATTACGCCAGCTGGTGGATCCGTTCATACATTTTAAAATTCATCCTCGATAACTTCCGCCTGGTAAAAATCGGGACGACTAACGAACAGAAAAAACTCTTCTTCAATCTGATGAAAGAAAAAGAGCGCTTGATTGGTTTAGGGTTTAACCCGGACAACAAGATGATCTCGGAGAGTTTAGGGGTTTCTGAAAAGGCCGTGGCCGTGATGGACCGCCGCCTGGGAAGTTCTGGAAACGAACTTTCTTTAGAGGCCAAAATTGATGAAAACGGCCCAAGCCTTGGCGAAGTCCTGGCCGATAAGGATGAGCTGGCCATCGATGATAAGCTTGCCGACCTTCAAGGGGTAGAGATCTTAAAAGAGCAGCTGCAAAACTTCTTAAGTGGTCTAAAAGAAAGAGATAGAGAGATTTTTGAGATGCGCCTCCTGTCAGAGGTTCCTGCGTCGCTTCAAAGCATCGCCGATCAATATGGTGTGTCGCGTGAGAGAATCCGTCAGATCGAAGAACGACTGATCGGAAATTTAAAAGTTTACATGTCTGAATTTATCCGCTAAAAGGTTAGAACTATTAAAAAACACCTTTATCTAGGTTTGGGGATTGGCCCCATGCTTGGGCATTGGCGAGGAGAAATTATGATTACTGTAACAGAATCAAAAAAAATCGTAGCTGAGTTCGGAAAAGAATTCGGTTCATCAGAAAAAGACTCAGGATGTACAGCGGTTCAAGTTGCGCTTATCACAACAAGAATCAACAACCTTGCACCTCACTTCGCAGCTAACAAGCACGACTACTCTGGAAACAGAGGTCTTCTAAAGCTAATTGGTCAAAGAAAGAGACTTCTTTCTTACCTAGCTAAGACTGATGACAAAAAATACCAATCTCTAATTAAGAAACTTGGTCTAAGAAAGTAAAAAAACCAAAAAAGGGAACCTACGGGTTCCCTTTTTGTTTAATATCGTTAAACTATTACTAGAGAAAAGACTTCGAATTTTTGGGTGTAGGAATTTGAAGGATATTTGAAGTTAGTGTCTGTCTTAAACACCACTGCCTTGAAATATCTTTTAAAATCCCTCCCTAAAAAGCACAAAGATCTTTTCCATAACAAAGCACCAATGCCAAAAATGGTGGTGCACAGACATGGAGAATTTATGGCTTTAAACAACAAGAAAGAGTACAAAATCAATTACGGTGGTAAGGAAGTTACTATCGAAACTGGAAGACTCGCAAAACAATCAGACGGAGCAGTTTTAGTAAGCTGTAACGGAACTCAGGTTCTCGTTGCTGTTAACTCTGCACGCGAACTAAAAGATGGACAGGATTTCTTTCCACTTCTAGTTGAGTATCAAGAAAAATTCTACGCTGCTGGAAAGTTCTTAGGTGGATTCATGAAACGTGAAAACCGCCCATCAACTGCAGAAATCTTAGCTTGTCGTCTAATCGATAGACCACTAAGACCAATGTTCCCAGGCGACTACATGTTCGACACAGTTGTAACGTGTTCAGTTCTTTCATACAGCGAAAAAGGTGACCCGGAAGTTCTAGCAGGTCTAGGAGCATTCGCAGCTGTAGCAATCTCAGACATCCCATTTGCTGCCCCTTTAGGATCGGCGAAAGTTGGTCGCATTGATGGGAAGCTAGTTCTTAACCCTGACCACGCTGACTGGGCAAAATCTGACCTGGAAATCGTTATCGCTGGTTCAAAAGATGCGATCTTGATGGTTGAAGGTGAAGCGAAAATCGTTCCGGAAAAAGAAGTTCTTGAAGCCATCAACTTTGGTCATGACCATGTAAAAGAATTCTGTGAACTTGTAGCAAAAATGCAAAAAGAAGTTGGAAAGCCAAAACGCACTTACGTTTCAGCTGAAGCTAACACAACTCTTTCTAAGAAAGTGGCCGCAGACTTCTCGACAAATGCTCGCGCAGCTCTAGCTATCAACGATAAAATGCAACGTCAGGATGCTGTTCGTGCACTTAACAAACAAGTTGCCGAAGCTATCAAAGCTGATCCTGCAGCATTCGGATTAAAAGACGACAAAGGCGCTTCTAAAGAAGCTTACAAAGCAGTTGATGGTCTTCTGTACGACATGATGAGAGCGGACATCCTTAATGAAGGAAAGCGTATCGCCGGAAGAAAACTTGATGAAGTAAGAAAGATTGAAACTGAAGTTTCAGTTCTAGATGCTCCTCACGGATCGTCTCTGTTTACTCGTGGTGAAACACAAGTAATGGCGACAGTAACTGTTGGTGGATCTGTAGGGGATCAAATGGCCGATAGAATCTCAGGCATCACTTACGATAAATTCTACCTTCACTATAACTTCCCTGGATTCTCAGTAGGGGAAGCAAAAGGATCACGTGGAGCTGGTAGACGTGAATTAGGTCACGGAAACCTTGCTGAGCGCGCTCTAAAAGCAGTAATGCCTTCTCAAGAAAAATTCTCGTACACAACAAGAGTTGTGTGTGAAGTATTAGAATCAAACGGATCATCTTCAATGGGATCTGTATGTTCAGGATCACTTGCTCTTATGGACGCAGGGGTGCCTATCGTTGCTCCAGTTGCCGGAATTGCAATGGGTCTAGTAACTGATGGTGGAAAATATAAAGTTCTAACAGATATCCTTGGGGATGAAGATCACCTGGGAGACTTAGACTTTAAAGTTGCTGGAACAAAAGATGGTGTAACAGCTATCCAAATGGATATTAAGATCACAGGTCTTACTCGCGAAATCATCGCAGAAGCGATTGCTCAAGCTCACAAAGGACGTCTACACATCCTTGGTGAAATGGAAAAAACAATCAAGACTTCAAGAGAAGGATTCAAGCCTGGTGTTCCAACAATCATGACTGTTATGATCCCGACAGATAAGATCGGAGCACTAATTGGACCTGGTGGGAAAAACATCAAGAAACTTCAAGAAGAATTCAAAGTGACAATCGAAATCACTGAAGAAGGAATGGTTAAGGTTCTTGGATCTGATATGGACGTTCTAAAAACTGCGATCAGCACAATCAATATGCAAATCAATGGACCAGAAATTGGTTCAGTATACGATGCTCGCGTTGACTCTATTAAAGAATACGGAGCTTTCGTTGACATCGGTTCAGGTGTATCTGGTCTTGTTCACGTTTCAGAAATGTCTGATGACCGTGTTCAAAACCCAGCTGACTACATCTCAGAAGGCGAGACAATTAAAGTTAAGGTTCTTGAAATCGATAAGATGGGAAGAATCAAGCTTTCAGCTAAAGCTGTTGCGTCTCTAAAAAAGAAAGAAGGCAAATAGTGATTACAGTAAAAGTAAAAAAGCTCGAGCATTACGACTCGAGCTTTCCACTACCATCGTATGAAACGACAGGAGCAGCGGGGGCGGACGTACGCGCTTCTCTTGGAAACGGTGAAAAAATGCTGATTAAACCAGGGGAGCGCGTTTTAATCCCTACAGGTCTTTCAATGGAAATCCCGCACGGGTACGAGATTCAAGTTCGTCCACGTTCAGGGCTTTCATTTAAAACAGGACTTATGGTCTTAAACTCGCCAGGGACAATCGATTCAGATTACCGTGGTGAAGTGAAAATCATTTTAGGAAATCTTGGTAAGAATGATGAAGTGATCAATCACGGCGACCGCGTGGCCCAACTGGTGCTTGCACCGGTGACTCAAGCGGCCTATATCGTATCAGAAAGTGAACTTTCTGATACTGCCAGAGGAACCGGCGGATTCGGTTCAACTGGCAGACAATAGAACTTAGATTTTAGGAGATTCAAGGATGAGTTTAAAAATTGATTACAATAATCTCACGAACTCTAGTGACGCTTACGAAAAAGTAAAAAAGCTAATCACTCCTGAGTACATTGAGAAGTTTCAAGTGAAAGCTGACATCAAATATGACGATGCCGGCAAAAAGGTCACAGCAAAAGGATCGGGCTTCACACTGGAGCTATGCTTTTTTGATAAGCACTGTGATGTGGACTTAGACCTCTCGTTTCTTCTTAAGCCCCTTAAAGGCAAAATTTTAGAGAAGATCGAAGGGCAAATTAAAAAGAATTTATAAAAGGAATATATGACATCTCATAAAGTAACGTTAAGACCAGAAGGGAAAGTCGTTGAAGTTGAAGAAGGAAAAAACCTTCTTGAAGCACTACGCGGCCAGGACGTTTACGTTAAATCAAGCTGTGGCGGACACGCGACGTGCACGGACTGTATTATTAAAATCGTTTCAGGTGAAGACAATTTAACTCCTCCACCGTTTGAAGAGTTAAAACTTTTAGGAAACGTGTTTCACATTACAAAAGAGCGCCTTGCTTGCCAGACAATGGTAACAGGGGACGTGACGATTGATATTTCAAAACACGATAAAGCTTCTGATGAAGAGAAGCTAAGAAGCAAGACTTCTAACTTTTCAAAAAAAAAGCAGGTTCAAACTTTAGTTCGCAAAGAAAGCGATATTAACCGCGCCCGCGCTGAACAAGAAGAAGAGCGCGCTCAGTTTGACCGCGATCAAAAACAAAAGAATGATACTTGGCAAAAGCACTGGGAAAAGGAAAAAGACGCAAACGCGCCTAAGAGACTTGCCGGTGGAAAACGTCCAAAGTTTTTTGACACTGATAAGGTCGACTACGAAAAAGAGACATACACTAGACCTCTTTCGGCAGAAAAGCAGAAGCTTAGAGATGAGCGCCTTGCTAAGGAAGCTGAGCTAAAGAATGACAAGGAACTAGTGAAGAAATCTCAAGAGATTCCTAAGTCAGACAAAGACTTTAAAAAATTCCGCGGATAGAGAACGCCTCGCGTTTTGACGACTTTGAGAGATGCATAAATACTTAATCTTGTATTAGGTATTCATCACTCAAGGAAGAAACGCATGAAAAACTTATTAGCTCTTCTTGCTTTAACAGTTTTCTCTACAACTGCCTTCGCTATCAGCGAATCAAACTACGCTACAGAATACAAAGAAAAAATCCTCCCGCTTATTGGCTCATTTAAAAATGCTACTTTTAAAGGCCAGGCGGGAGTGAATATTCATTACGCCACTTACACTTCAAACGATCAAAGCACACGCTGTGTAGTCATTCTTCCAGGGCGAAGCGAGCCGCTAGAAAAATACGCAGAAGTGGTCTACGACCTGGATCATGGATCAAAGGCCGGGGCCTTTAAGTATTTCCTGATGGACCATAGAGGGCAGGGAAGTTCAGGGCGCATGATTAATGATGAAGCAAGTGATTCAGAAAAAGGGTATGTCGATCATTTTGAAAACTACGCTTTAGACGTAAAAACATTTTTAGATACAGTGGTCGGTAATGCCGGCTGTTCTGAAAAACTTCTGCTTGCTCACTCTCTGGGAGCGGGAATTGCGGTGGATTTCATGCAAAAGAATCCGGAGTATTTTGACCGCGCTTTTTTAACCAGTCCGATGTTAAAAATCCAAACGGCACCCTATAGCTACGCTGTCGCTAGAAGCATTGTTCTTGCCAGTATGGCAGCGGGACGAGGGAAAAAGTATGCTGTTGGACAGAAACCTTTTAACCCAAATAGAAACTTCGAAGCTAACACTTTTACAACTTCACAGGGCCGCTACAATATGGCGATGGATATGTTTGATTACTTCCCTCAAACTAGACTCGGTGGAGTGACAAACAGATGGCTTAATGAAGTCATGAGCGCCACAGCTCATATCAGAAAAAACTACAGCGACCTGAGGCTTCCGCTTCGCATGGCCCATGCTGGAAATGAGACTTATTCAGAGCCAGGTGAAATGGTCCGCCTATGCGAAGAGGCCCCCCATTGTAATCGTGTGTTCCTGAAAGATTCTAAGCATGAAGTGCTGATGGATCAGGACCACAACAGAGGTGTGGTCCTTCTAGAGATTGAAAAATTCTTTAACTAGTACTTTGAAAGAAGCTCTTTAAGCTTAATGAGATCAGCTTTGCGAGAGTGTCTGTCGATGTTGACGGACTTGTTCTTGTCAGTCTTGATGTTGAGTTCAAAGTAGCCCTTGTTCTCAAAGTGTTTCATCGCTTCAGGACTTCCCAGACCTTGTCTGTTTCTGATTCTTGCCATGTTTGGTGAGTCCATAAAGTGATCAACAGTAAATGAGTCCTGAGCGCTTAAGCGGAACTTTTTAATCCAAAATGGAATGAAGAATACACGGTAAGTGAGGATGAGTTCTTGCCCTTTTTTTGTCAGCATCTTCTCATAGAAGAAAAAGCCTAAGAGAACAATTGGAGTCAAGATCAGGGTCCATTGAACCAGGTGACCTAGAAAAAGCATTGTAGGGTCTTCCCCGTAGCTTAAAAGCTTAGCAATCACGGCACGGCTTGCTAGCCACATAATTAAAAGAACAGACATGGCCGCCGCCAGGTAACCCCAAAAGATCATCGGAAGACCATAAGTCTTAAGTGTCAGGGTGTTGTCTTTCACAACCGCGCGATCGCCTTCTGATTGATCGTCTGTAACTGGAAAAATATACATAAGACCCATAATACGCCTTGAGTTAAATTTTACTTTTAATAGGGCCTCACTTTAAACTATTTCCCATATATGTGTAAACTGCATGGAGGCCACCCAGTGAAGTCTATTAAATTTTTAGTCCTATTGAGTTTGTTCTCATATTCCTTTGCGAGCTTTTCTAAAACAATTATTGTTTCCGATATCGACGACACCATCAAAAAGGCCAACTCAATGGGCGGGATTGGAGGTGTGTGGCACTTCTTAAAGAAGAAACCATATGAAGAAACTCGTGACCTGTTCAATGAAATTAAAAAAGATGAAAACGATCATGGTGAAGCGACAGCATATTACTATGTTTCAGCTGCTCCCTCATTTACGTTTGATGGTGATGAGTGGATTAGGAAAAACAATTTCCCAATCGGCCCGGTTATTTTAAAAACAAAAGATAACGGTGGAGAGACATACGCTTACAAATACAGAACGATTAAAGCGCTTCTGCAAAAAGAGATGATGGAAGACCACGCTCCAAAAATCATTTTCTTTGGCGACAACTCTCAGCACGATGCTAAAGTTTATTACGACTTAAATAACGAAATGAATCTGAACGCTGAAATCTACATCCGCGACGTAAGTACGGAAGGAACATTCTTTAGTTCAACTCTTCCGGTGGTAAGGCTTCCAGGAGTGAAGTATTTTTTCTCTGAAAGAGAATTAATTGAAGATCCATTTTTTGCCTTCATGAGCCCGAAGCTTCAAAATTTGATTACAACTCAATATGAAAAACAAGACCTGATTCCAGGATACACGCTGGATACGTTAGGAGATCGCCTAAAAGCTATCTGTGAAGGTAAATCAATTATCGTCTCAGAAGAAGTTCAAAAGAGCTGTAAGGCAGAAGGGAAGACTCAAGCGCTTAAGTACTGGGCAGAGTATTATCACCGTTACTAATTAAGAGCTATACGGCCGTCTAGTCTTTAGGCGGCCTTCTCCTTTTTTCTCCTCAAAAACCCCTGAATTTTCATTCCTTTTTTTGGCCCTTTCTTTGTATTTATCCTCTTTTATGAAAACACTACTTATTGCCCTTACCCTGGTTGGAAGCGCTTTTGGCGCGGACTATGTTGAACCCTCTGCCCATGCGGATAAATACCTCTTGGTGGCCGTTTCTGGTTTTAAAACAGGAAGGGACAAGAGCGAAAGCGAGGATATTTTTTCTAATATAGTCGGGAAAGGTTCAGAGGCCAGTGGTGTTTGGACGTACATGAACATTAACCATAAAAAAATCTTTAAAACGGTCTATCTTTCTCATTACTCAAAAGACTCAGAATTAAAATCAGTCATGAATCTTGCCGTCGATGAAAAAGGCGAGTGTAAAAAGAAGCAAGGTCTTATCATGATGGTCAATAGCTGGGGAGCTAAGATGTCCCAGAAGCTGGCGGACATGTATCTTCAAAAATGCGGACAGCTGCCAAATCTTACAATCTTAATTGACGGAGTTTCTAAGCCGACTCCTTTTGCATACGATAAACCTATTCGCGCTCTTAATTGCGTAAACTTCTACCAACAGTCAAGTACGCTTAAGGGGACGAGTATTGAAAATTGTTACAACGTTCTTTCAAACTATAACACGGGGTCAGACCTCTTTAATGCCCACATACACCTGGAATGGGATGCTTCAAAAAGAGGAAACAGTATTATTGAACAATTCCTGGACGGAAAACTTCCGGTGATGTTTGTGCGCGATATTTATCAAATTGATTATAGAAAGGGCCTATAACAGTCTATAGGGCAACACAGACAGGAAATAAAATAGCATCTCCCAGGTTTGTGCCGTTAACAAAGACAGCGCGTTTATTTTTGTAAGCAATGGCCGTTTCTTCATTGTAGGAAGAAAAAGCATCGTCTGATTCGACTTCTTTTTGCCAATGACCACGTCCATCTAGTGAGGCACTCTCATCGTTGATGAGGCCCAAAATCCAGTGGACGAACTTTCCTTCAGGTTCTTCAGTGACGGTGATCTCTAGTTTTAAATTGCCGGTCGTGCAAACATATTTTTCTAACGAGTAAGCGTTGAGTGAGAAAGAAAAAAGGGCAATTATTATTAAAGTTTTCATATAAAGCATCTACCTAAATCTAAGCATTAAAACAAGCAACCTGGCGTCCTTCTTTCATTTCAAGGTGTGGAATCGACTCCATACAATGATCTGTTCTCATCGGGCATCTTGGAGCAAAAGCACATCCTTTTGGCAGATACAACGCAGATGGCGCTTCACTTGGTGTGACGTCGCTTGAAACTTTTTCTACATGCTCTCCGGTGATTTTCGGCGCACTCTCAAGAAGGATCTTAGTGTATGGGTGTTTCGGGTTGTTGAAGAGTTGATCGCGTGGACCGTATTCAACAATGCGACCTAAATACATAACTAAGATACGGTCAGAAATGTGCTCAACGACTGAAAGATCGTGAGAAATAAATAAGTATGAAAGAGAAAATTCCTGCTGAAGTTCCATCAAGAGGTTTAGCACTTGAGCTTGAATAGAAACGTCCAGAGCTGAAACCGGTTCATCAAGAATAAGAACTTTTGGCCTTAACATTAAAGCGCGGGCAATTCCCAGACGCTGTCTTTGGCCACCAGAAAAATGGTGAGGGTAGCGAGAACCAAACTCTTCACGCAGACCTACTTTTTTCATCATGGCATAAACTAATTCTTTAATTTCTGCTTCTGATTTATCGCTGTTGATGCGAAGAGGATCGGCGATGATATCAAACGCTTTTTTTCTTGGGTTTAAAGACTGGTAAGGGTCCTGGAAAACCATTTGAATCAGCGAGTGGAATTCGCGTGCTTTGTAATCGTTATAAGATTTTCCTAAAAGTTTGATGTCGCCTTTGGTAGGAATTTCAAGTTGAGTGAGAACTTTTGCCAGCGTACTTTTCCCACATCCAGATTCTCCAACGATCCCTAGAGTTTCGTTAGCTGAAAGAGAAAAATTAATCTCTGAAAGCGCTTTTAATTCCAGCTTAGGTTTAAACGCTTTTTTGATTTCAAAAATCTTATGAACATCATTTACTTCTAAAATAGGTGTATTCACTTGGCTCATCTGATGGCCTCCTCAATTGGATGAATACAACGGTATTCGCGAAAATTGTTGTTCTGTGGGCCTTCGCCGACGATCGCGATATGGCCTTGCTGACATTCATGGGTCATGTACTGGCATCTTGGATTGAACTGGCATCCCAATGGTCTTTGGTGGAAGGCCGGAACAATTCCTGAAATAGAAGGAAGGGGAGTTTTGGGAATGCGTTTTTTATCATCAACCACAGCTCCCGGACGAGACGCTAAAAGAGCGTGAGTGTAAGGGTGGCGTGGGTGTCTGACTAAATCAGAAGTTGCACCTGTCTCGACAATCTCTCCAGCGTACATAACTTGTAGGCGCTCAGAGTACTCACTCACAACACCTAAATCATGAGTGACTAAGATCACTGACATGTTGTTTTTTTCCTGAAGCATTTTAATAAGATTTAAAATTTGCTTTTGGATTGTTACATCGAGGGCCGTTGTTGGTTCATCGGCAATCAGAAGTTTTGGGTTGGTTGAAATCGCCATGGCGATCATCACTCTTTGGGCCATCCCACCTGAGAGTCTGTCTCTTATACACATCTGACGCTGCCGACGAAGGCTTCT
Source organism: uncultured Bacteriovorax sp. (assembly GCA_964016365.1). Lineage (GTDB taxonomy): Bacteria > Bdellovibrionota > Bacteriovoracia > Bacteriovoracales > Bacteriovoracaceae > Bacteriovorax. Next base: position 19,778 of record CAXHHE010000020.1, read on the forward strand.
GTGT
>CAXHHE010000021.1:0-19691 GCA_964016365.1 uncultured Bacteriovorax sp.
CTACACAGAAGCCTTCGTCGGCAGCGTCAGATGTGTATAAGAGACAGGATACGGAATTCAGCGTATGTTTTAAACTTGTTGTCGCGGTTTGGATCGAATTTTTCAATTGCGTCCATTAGTCCAATAACCCCGCATGAAATCAGGTCATCCAGCTCGATATTCGAGGGAAGACGAGAAGCAATTTTCTGCGCGATATACTTAACTAACGGTGCGTATTCAACGATGATTTCATCTTTAACTTTCGGTTCAACAGTTGAACGGTAGTCTTTAAGATTTTTTAATTTTTTTGATAGAGTTGACATCTAAAGTGCTCCCTTAATTATACTGTTAAACGAACGTCTTGTTGGAACTGCGCCGAATAATGTAAGTCGTGCAGACCACTAGCGCCCTCTATCTCATCGGTGAATCTTGTTACAATATTCACGAAATTTTTATGAAGGGAATTATTTGCCTGGTGAAGTAGAACAGTATCGAAATGATCGTCAGGTAACTCTTCTTTCTTCACTCCTCCAAGAATGTGTAGACGACACTTTAAGAAAGTCTCGACTGTTTCACTCAGGGTTTTGATCATTCTTTGGTATTGAGACTCAGAAGAAATTTTATTGATCAGAAGATGGTTATCGTTAACACCAAACTCTTTATTTAAAATTTTGATTAACGAGTATGAATCCGTCACTGAAGACTTATCAGGAGTCACCACCACAAAACGGTAGTCGCTGTAAGCGTTCAGAGTAAGGGTTTCTTTTGTAATCCCGGCCGGGCAATCAAGGATGATGTAATCGTAATCTTTTTCATGGTTGACCAGGATATCGATGATCACGCGGTCAATTTCCAGACTCTTATTAAAAAGATCGATGCTTCCGTTACAGCCTGATAGCAGGTGCAAGTTTCCGTCCTTATGAAGACAGTCATCGAACTCTCTTTGAGCAGAGACTAGTTCGTAAAAATAATTGGTAATTGGGAGACCAAGCTTCACCACTGTATTTGACAGATTGGTGTCGCAGTCTAAAAGAAGGACTTTATATCCTGACTCTGCCAGAAGTTTTGCCATTTTCACGGCAACTGAAGTTTTTCCAACTCCACCCTTCCCAGCAGTTACTGAGATCGTTTTAGCTTTAAGAGACGTTTTTTTCGACTGGTACTTATTCTGTGAAACTAGCCAATCCGTTGGATTGGGCTTTTTTAAACTAAGCATGGACTTCCTGTCTCCCCTTTAGCTTATCTTCTAGTGAATTCCCTCATGGTCTTCACTTTTCTTAAATGTTAAAAAACGTTTACGATAACTTAAAAATTCCGGCCATTAAGCGCTCAGCTGTTGCTGGCTCAATATCATCCGGACATACTTCTCCTGTTCCGAAAAACTTGTATGGAAGATCTTTAATATCTTGTGTGATGTTAAAGAGTGATCCAAAGTTTAAACACGCATCAACGTGCGAAACAACAGCTCCATCAGAAAGTCTTCTGTAGCTGCCAAGGACTTTTCTATTGTACAATTCTGTGTGGATTGCTGAAAGAGTGATCAATACTTCCACTTTCGAAAATGCACGTCTTAAACCATCGATAAATTTTTTCGTTTCGTTTGTTTCAGATTCGCTGCATTTGTAATCGATGAAAACTGATTTTCCGCTTTCCAGGGCCTTACGGCACTCTGCGACGATTTCTGCAATCGAATTAGTTTTAACAACATTTAGACCAAAAATTTTCTCTGCAAACGGAGTTGGTGGAGTTGTTTTTGGATTGATCGTTGTCACAGAATTTTTAATGATAACTGAATCAGGCTTCATTGCTCCGATTTTTTGTACCATCGACGTTTGACCACATGACATTTCCGAAAGGAAAACAGTGATCACCGGTTGTTTTTTACTATCAGTATTTGAGAAAAGCGGCATTGCCGTACTTACTGTGTTCATCATTTCGCGAAGAGCGAATTCAAAAACCACGTCAGCATTTTCTACATCTGTGTCTGTTAGTTCAAACAGACCCTTTTTGATTAAAGTCTGGATATAAGTTTCGTTGATATCCAGGCTTCTTAGAGTTGTTCTTAACTGGTAAATTCCAATTGGCTCTTTTTTGTGAATTCGTTCGAAATTTCTTGTTAGTTCAAAAAGTTTTTTCTCTAGTTCATCAATCTTGTTTTTTTGTTTTTCATAGTGCTCATCAGAAACAGCTGATCTAACTGGAGCTGCTTGCTGAACTGGAGCGGCCTGCATTTGTGGCTGAGCTTGCATTTGCGCTCTCGCCTGAGGAGCTGCTTGTCTTTGTGGTGCTTGAGCAACAGGTCTCACAGATTCAATTTCATCATCAAAATTAAATTCCTGCGCACCCCTTCTCGGCTGGCGCTCTTCTCTTTCTCCAAGGCTTAGGAAATCATCCAGACCTTCTTTGATTGATGAAGCGATATTTTTTGTCGTGCTCACAGGACGGTTAAGTCCGGCACTTCCATATCCTGAACCATTTCTTTGAGATTGATTGTTCGTTTGCACTGCACGTTTCTCCTGAGACTGATCGTGCTGGTCGATCATATTGGCAATATAGCTTGCGCTGCCATTGTAAAATTCTTCTTTTTGATTGTCGTTTAAGATGGTGTCGACTGACGCCTTTCTGACGTAATTCTTTTCAGAGATCGCGGCGGTGATTTCGATTTTTTTCTTTTTGAATGCGCCCTTAAGACCCTTATTAGTTATCGTTTTTAAGATAACTGCATCAGGACCTAATTCACGTTTAATGTCTTTTAAAGCTTCTTCAATACTGTCGGCTTCAAATTTTCTAACGTACATCTCTTACAACCTCACCGTTCCTAGTGATCTGATATTAGCGTCTGGGCTTAATTCATTGTGGCTTACTACCACAAGGTTAGGGATAAACTTTTCAGTTAAGCGCTTGAAGTGCGAGCGAATAACTGGCGAACACAATACAACCATCTTTTCACCCATGCTTGTTGCCTCTTCAATTTTTTCGTTGAGAGAAGCAAGGATGATCTGAGTAACTTTCGGATCAAGAGACAATTGGTGTCCCTGGTCCGTCTGGATAATATTTTGAGCGATAGACTCTTCAATATTACGATCTAGAGTGAACAACGGAATATCTCCTGAATCACTTTTAATCTTCTCAGTAATGGTTCTAAACAGGGCCTGACGAGAGTGTTCTGTCAGTGCCTCAGTGTCTTTTATTGTAGAGCCATACTCTGATAAAGTCTCTAAAATTGTGCGTAGATCACGCACTGAAACTCCCTCGCGAAGTAAATTTTTCATGACTCTTAAAACGATCCCTAAATTTACGATCTCCGGAATTAAATCGTTGACTAATTTTGGGTTTGTCTCTTTGAAATTGTCCAGAACGCGTACTAATTCCTGGCGTCCGAATAGCTCATGAAGGTTTGATTTCAGGATTTCTGTTAAGTGAGTCGCCACAATAGTTGAGCAATCCACTACAGTGTATCCGTTATACTGAGCATCTTCTTTTTGATCTTCAGAAATCCAAACAGCTCTTAAACCAAAGACCGGCTCTGTAGTTTCTACACCGTCCATCTTCTCAATAACTGTTCCCGGGTCCATAGCTAAGAAGTAATCAGACATTAACTCCCCTTTCGCTACCTGCACCCCTTTAATTTTTACAGAGTATCCACCTGGCTTTAACTCCAGGTTGTCCTTGATCTTAACCGAAGGAATAATAACCCCCCAGTCTAAAGCAAAGATCTTTCTCATGTGAGTGATACGCTCCAGAAGGTCTCCGTTTTGTTCCGTGTCCACCAGGTGAACAAGACCGTAACCAACTTCCAGCTCGACCAGTTCCATATTGAGAAGCTCTTCCAGGTTTTGTGGGTTGGCCTTTTTTGTGACTTCCACCGCTTTTGCCTTCTCTGCCACTTCTTCCTGCGTGTTTGATTTTTCAATTCTGTTAGCAATGTAGGCCAGGGCCCCACCCATCATGAAAAATGGAAGTTTTGGAAGTCCCGGGATTAAACCAAAGAACACAAGTACCGCTGCTGCGATATAGATGGCCTTTGGGTGAACCTTAAATTGTTTTGAAACCTGAGTCCCGATATTTTCATCGTTAGTTGAACGAGTAACGATAATACCGGCAGCTGTAGAAATAATCAGGGCCGGGATCTGAGTCACAAGACCATCACCCACCGTTAAAAGAGTGAAGGTTTGAGCGGCCGTTGAGAAATCCATTCCATTTTGAGCGACACCGATGATGATACCACCGATGATGTTTACTGCTGTAATCAAGATACCTGCGATAGCATCTCCGCGTACGAACTTCGAAGCACCGTCCATAGATCCGTAAAAGTCAGCTTCTTCAGCAACTTCTTTACGACGTCTTTTTGCTTCCACATCGTTGATTAGACCAGCGTTCAAGTCGGCGTCGATCGCCATCTGCTTACCAGGCATCGCATCGAGTGTAAATCTTGCAGCAACTTCAGCTACGCGACCAGCACCCTTTGTTACTACCATGAAGTTGATGATAACTAAGATGATAAAGACGATGATACCTACAACGAAGTTCCCTTCGACTACGAACTCTCCGAAAGACTTAATCAATTCCCCGGCCGCCGCTGTACCATCACTCGCACCATGAATAAGAATGTTTCTGGTTGAAGCAACGTTTAGGGCCAGACGAAATAGTGTTGAAATTAACAAGACAGATGGAAAAGTAGAAAAATCCAAAGGCTTCTTAGAATAAAGTGAAACCAGCATGATCATGACTGATGTTGCCAGCGATAGAGCTAATAATAAATCCAGGATGAATGGGTGGATCGGTACGATCATTACCACAAGGATCATCAAGATACCCACGGCCGCCAGAACATCCGGGCCTTGGGAGAAGATTTTCATTTTCTTTAAAAAATCATTCATTCGTTACCTACTCTCACTATTTTAAGAAAGCGCTTTGCGCTTCTTTTTAAGCTTGTAAACAAAGGCCAGTACTTCGGCGACCGCTTTATACATATTGCGCGGAACCGGGTGACCTACTTTAACTGTTTTATAAAGTGTTCTTGCCAGAAGAACGTTTTCTACGATTGGAATGTTGTGCTCTTTGGCCACTTCTCTGATTCTCATTGCCAGGTGATCCTGACCTTTACCTACGACCATTGGAGAAACCATTGTTTCTGAATCATATTTCAAAACGATACTAATGTGAGTTGGGTTGGTGACAATAACGTCAGCCGTCTTCACATCCTGAATCATGCGTTTTCTAGACATCTCACGCTGAATCTGACGGATTCTCTGCTTAACTTCAGGGTTACCATCTTGCTCTTTACTTTCTTGCTTTAATTGTTGCTTCGTTTGCATCAACTTCTGCTTGTATGTAAACTTCTGCCAGGCAAAGTCTAAGACTGCAATCACGGCAAGAGAGAGAATAATGGCAAAAGAAACTTTCAGAAGCAGGTCTTTTGCGTGGAAGAACGTTTGAGAGATTTCCAGGTGCATGAAACCGTTGTAGCGAGCTACATCGTCTTTTAAGTAAGCGTAGACAACAGCTAAAACAACAACAAACTTAAATACACCTTTTACCGCTTCAAACAGAGCTTGTTTTGAAAAAAGTTTTTTCACTCCGTTGATTGGATTTACACGGTCAAAGTTAAGCTCCAGGATGTCTGGAGAATAAAGAATTCCGATTTGGGCCACTTGAGCAAGAACCCCTACACACAATGCTACAAATAAAACTGGGGCCGCACATTTGGCAGCAACCACAAACGTTTTCGTTGTAATTGTATTTAGGGCCTGTGGCGAATAAGCAGAAGCGATATCAAGAGTGTAAAGCCACTCAATGTAAGCAGTCAGCTGCTCAAAAATAAAAACTAATGAAAGTGAAAGAGTCAAAAGACATGCGGCCAGGACGAGAACAGACGTAAGTTCTCGTGAAGAGGCGACATCCCCTTTCTTCCTAAACTCATCAATTCTGTGTTGGGACGGCTCTTCGGTTTTTTCGCCTTCGTCCATTTCTTCGGCCATTCTACTGCCCTCAAAACTGCTTCAATCCTTGAAACAGTGTGTACTATAGTCTTACGACATTAACTGGAACCAATCTCCCAGTCTTTCAGTATAAATTCTAAAACATGTTGCAAAGAACTCATCAGAGCCTACTGCGAACACTAAAAGTCCCAGTCCAATATTAACCGCGAAACTTACTGCGATTACGTTCATCTGAGGAACTGCACGGGAAATGATTCCCATAACAGCGTTAATAATCAAGTTCACGAAAATCATCGGCGTTGCCAGCATGATTGACGAGATGAAGATCGACTTAAACATGATCATGAAAAAATCAATCGAGTGTGCAAGTTTTCCAATGTTGTAAACATGGATAGTTGAAAACGATGAGATCACACCTTTAAACATCGGAAGCAGGGCCCCCGAAGTGATGATCATCATGAGCACTGTCCACTCAATTAGTTTTTCAAATGGACCGATCGGAGAACCAGCTAAAGGATCGAAGTAACTTAGAGCGTTTAATCCGATCTGTTGAGTGATGATCGCACCAGTTGAAATGAAGATACTCATGATTGCTTTTACGAAAAAGCCAATCACTAGTCCTACTAGAGTGTTAAAAATTGTTAAGTACCAGAAGCTCTCCGGCCCAACGTGCTTGATATCTAAAAGAAGCTGATCCTGGATTAAAGGGAAAAAAGCAAAAGTCAGCATCAGAGTTGTCAGGACTTTTACCACAACCGGAATCGTTACACTTTCAAATAACGGCAGTTGGAAAATGATAGCAAGCCATCTGGTAAATGCTAACCAGAATGCTGTGATCATTGCCATGTCTGTTATTTGAATATTCAACATTCCTATTATCTCTCAGCTACAATGTTAGGAATCTGTAAAATTAAATCTTTCGTAAACGTCGTTAGTGAATCAGACATCCATGGTCCAAAGAACATAAGAGCTGCTACGATAACGATGATCTTTGGGATAAACGTTAACGTCTGCTCGTTGATCTGAGTCACCGCCTGAAAAAGCGATACTAAAATACCTACAATCAATGCTCCAACCAGCATTGGAGCTGATACCATAAGAGCAACTTTAATTGCCTGATGAGTAATGTCTGTGTATGAATCAAATTGCATACGCCGCCTATTGGTTGAACGATCTTAAGATCGATCCTGTTACAAGTTGCCATCCATCTACCAGTACAAAAAGTAAAAGCTTAAATGGAAGAGACACAACGACTGGAGGAAGCATCATCATCCCCATCGCCATTAGAACCGAAGCTACGACCATATCCAGGATCAAAAACGGGATATAAAGCAGGAACCCGATTTGAAATGACGTCTTTAACTCAGAAATAATGAAGGCCGGAATCAAGTAATGAATCGGAACATCATCAATTGTCTGAGGAGCCGTTTTTCCTGTTACGTCGTAGAAAAGACCAATATCAGCTTTTCTTACCTGCTTTTGCATAAAACCACGAAGACCTAAAACGATTTCATCAATCGCCACAGTCGTTGTGATTTGTTTTGCCATATAAGGTTGGATTGCTTTGTTGTAAATTCTCTCCCCTGTCGGCTGCATTACAAACAGTGAAAGAAAAAGTGCAAAACCAACAAGAAGTTGGTTAGGTGGCATGTTCTGAGTACCGATTGCCTGTCTCATGAAAGAAAGAACAATCAAGATTCTTGTAAAGCTTGTACAAAGAATAAGAATTGATGGAGCTAATGTGATGATCGTGAAAAGAAGAAGAACTTCAATTGAGTCTACCAGGTTTACACCTTGACCGAAGTTGATCGACATCCCTGGAAGGGCCAGGTTATTGGCTCCCGGAGCGGCCTGAGCGAAACTCATCGCCGGAAGTACAAGCGGCACTACAATGAGTGCCAGCATTTTTAAAAGTTTTTTCATTCGAGCATCCATGCTCACCAATCCTATTAAAGTTGTTTTAGATTTTTTACTTTCGTCTTAATCTGATCAGAGAATCTCACCTGGTCTTTAACCGGTGATTTTTCAATGGCCTTCGAAGCATTCGTTGCCCCGTAAGCGTTTGCCAGACCAGAAGCGCCTGCGTTCTTTCTTTCGTTTTTCGCCGCAGGAACAGAATCGTTTAGCATGTCATCCAATGAGTCCATCTCATAATCGTCTTGAATGTCTGCGTATCTTGTTTCTTCTTTTAACTTGAACTCTTTATCTGTCTTGTTTGCCGAGTAAAGGTTTGTATCAAAGTTTGATCCAGTGATTTCTTCTTCACCTGTTTTGATCAGACCTGCAACATCGTTGATCTCTGAAAGGAACTGAACACCTGTTTCAGAGCTCGAGATCAGGAAAACTTGTTTGTGGGCCTTAACCATCATCAATGTTCTCTTTGGAGCAATGTGAGTTGTGCTTAACACCTCAACAAGCTTTGTACTGTGTAAAAATCCTAGTTTTCCCTTCTTGATGATCCCTTTCTTAAACAGAGTTAAAACCCCGTAGAATCCAGCGATCATAATAGCTAAGAAAGCAACGAACTTGCCAATGTAGCCAGCAACCGAAAATCTTGATTCCCCGTTCCCTTCAGTTTGAGTCGTGCCTTTTTCAGTAGTATTTACAGACTTGGCAACACCTGACTGAGTCAGATTGACTCTATCGGTACCAGTTTGGGTAGTATCATCTTGGGCCACTTTTTTATCTTCTGCGTGTTTTTCGTCCGCCAGCTTCTCCTGCTTTTTAACCAGAGTTGATAAATAGTTTTCATCTAACTTCTCTGCTTCTGCATTGTTAGCTTCTGTGTCCAGGACGATTGCTTTATCAGTGATACTTGGAGCTCTTGAAACCTGTGTTTCAGCTGTTTTCTGGGCCTGTAGGCGTGGGTAGTGTACGTCGATAGCACCATCTCTTAGAGCAATCGTAACGTCTGATTCTCTACCTTTAAGTGAGTATGGAAGAGTGACATTAACTGCAACCGTTTCTTCTCCAGTCATCGTCGCCGATAGAGCTGAACCGTTTACTTTCTTATTAATCTTTGCACCCAATCCTGAGTTCGGGATGGAAATGCTTAAAACTTTGTCTGAAACACTGATTTTTGGATTGTCGTTTAACGTTCCCGCGTGTTTGATGACTAGTTTTGATTCGCTTCCTTTCGCATTAACTAAGTCAGCACCTTTGATTGTGACATCAGCAGCTGAGATGTTTAAGGAAATTAAGCTTGCGATTAATAGTACTAATGTTTTCACTGTCTTCTCCAATCCTTGGAAATGTTTATTTTAAAGTTTCAATGCGTTCAATCGGGCTGATAATATCTGTTAAACGAATACCGAACTTTTCGTTAACAACTACTACTTCACCTTTTGCAACCAGCTTGCCATTTACCAGGATCTCAAGCGGCTCTCCGGCCAGCTTATCTAGTTCCAAAACCGAACCCTGACCAAGTTGTAGTAAATCTTTCACGATGATCTGAGTTCTTCCCAGCTCAACTGAAACTTTTAGCGGGATATCTAAGATAAAATCCAGGTTCTGGACTTTTAGCTTATTGAGAGAGTCATCCCCCGCCTTTACCGAATCTGCCATTCTATCAACTGTCACCTTATTCATATCTTTATCTCCTCTCCTACCCTTATTTATTCTTCTACTTCTTCATCATACGTTACTGGTGTATCCACGTGAGTGATCTGTACTGCGCGACTTCCCTTGTAAGTCCCCATCAGACACTTCATTTTATCCACACCTTCAATTGCAACAGTGACTTCACCTGAAGCATCCTGGTTTAGTGGAATGATATCTCCCGGCTCCAATGTTAGAAGATCTCCCAGAGTCATCTCAGTTTCACCAAGGCGAACAACCATTGTCGCTTTCGTGTTCTTGATGTGCTCATTCATCGCCTGAGTCCAGATGGAATCTGCCATTTCGTTATCTGTCTGAAAGCTAGAAGAAAGTTTTTGCTTAATTGGTTCAATCGTCGAATACGGAACGACGATCATGATTGTTCCTGAAGCTGATTCGAATTCTACTTCAAGAGTTGTTGCGATAATTACGTCTGAAGGAGGTACAACCCCTACGAACTGAGGGTTAATTTCAGTACGAAGATACTGAGCATCGATTCTGTGAACTGGTGCCCAAGCTTCTTCAAGATCGTTGATCGCCATATCCATGATCTTTCTCATGAATGATAATTCGATCATCGTAAATTCTTTCCCTTCTATTTTTGTGAATGGACGGTCTGTTCCACCGAAGTATGAATCGATGATTGCGTAAGCAAGTTTAGATTCGAACACCAGAAGAGCTGGTCCTCTTAGTTCGTTATATCTCATAATACACATACACGATGGGATCGGCAGTGTGTTTACGAATTCACCGAACTTTAAAAGGTCGGTAGAAATAATTGAAATTGTCGAAATCTTTCTAAGGGAGTTAGAAAGCGATACACGAAAGCTTCTGATGAATCTTTCATAGATGATTTCGAGGATGGGCATTCTTCCGCGGATAACGCGGTCTTGATTAGTGAGGTCGTAGGTTTGAATGTTTTCATCAGAGTCATCTGATGATCCACCACCAGTGTCACCACCACCTGAAAACGAGTCTGTTCCACCATCGTTAACAGCGTTTAATAATGCATCTACTTCATCTTGACTTAGTACTTGTGCCATAATTCTCCCCTCCTGGGATTCTTAAAGCTTGTGCTTGCTGACATCATGTCAGCCCATGTTTCTCGGTCTAGTTAATTTGAAATCCTACGTAATAAATATCTTCTAAGTGACCATCAATAAGAAAGTTATTGATTGCCGTCTTAATTTCTTCTTTTAAGTACTCTTTTCCTTCACGCTTTAGAAGCTCTTCAGGTTTCTTTGCATTCAACATACTGATGATAGCGTCTGAAATCTGTGGTTTTCTTGCGTCTACTTCTTCTTTCTTAGTGTCTTTCGTGAACTTTAATACTAATGAAATACGAATGTATCTCTTAGGTCCATCACCTTGAGCTAGGTTTGCAGTGAACGGATCAATTGGATACATTAGACCATCAGTCTTAACTTCTTTAGCAGCTCCACCTGCAGCAGGAGCTCCGTGCTCTCCACCACCTTCAGCAGCAGCACCGCCACCGTGTTCGCCTTCAGCTAATTGCTGTTGCATAACATCTGCAGCTGTTGTTACTGAGTTTAATTTCTTGTGATTTTGAAATTGGAAAAAGCCGATTGCACATACTGCAAGAGTATTCACTAATACTAAAACGACTAATAATGGATTTTTTCCAGACGGGGCGCTCGATCCTTCCTGATCAGCGGTCTTATTCTCTTCGGCCAACTTTTCACCTTCCATGGTTTATTGGGTACCTGTCAAAAATTATACATAGGAAGGCAAAATGGTTCAAGTGCGGACATTAAAAAATGGAAGAAAGTTCCCTTTTGAGAGGAAAAGTTGGTTTTTTTGACGGTCGGGCTTTTGACATGGGAAAAAATTACCCGACTGTCTGGATCAAATTACAGGCTTTCTTTCCAAGGTTTACCTGGTTTGAACTTTGGAACGACACGGGCGCGGATTCTGATGCGCTCACCGGTTGACGGATTCACTCCAAGTCTTGAAGCTTTTCTCGATTTAGTAAAAGTGCCGAATCCAACCAGAGTTACATCCTCACCTTTTTTAACTGTTCTCTTTATAGTGTCTAACATGACATCAATGAACTGATTGGCCTGCTTCTTAGTCATCGTTGATAGGTCGCGGTCTTTTAAAAGCACTTCAATTAATTCTTTGCGATTCATATTAAGCCTCGATGTCTTCCAACTGCACCAACTCTTCTTCAAGAGCGATACGCAGGGCCTCTTTAATAGATTTTAAAATCATAACAGCATTGTCTGGCTGAGTTGAGTTTTCTAAAAGCGCTCTCATTAAGACCGGAGAAAGATTTTTATAAAACTCGTCGAAATTTACCTGGGTGATTTCGAAGTCCAGTCTTTCATAGGCATTGTTCAAGTCTGTCTCAAGATCAAAGAATCCCTGAATCAGATCAAAAAGGTTCTCCTTTTGCAAAATCCCCTTCAGGTCTTTGATAAAAATCTTTTTAAGCTCATCCTGATTATGAATGACGAACTTGTGTTCAAGAAAATCTTTTAATGAAAGCAATTCACCCTGCTTTTCGCGGAATGTACGATTCATTCGAAGACCTAAAGAACTGTAAACAGATCCTTCCATAGATGACTCATTTGTTTGATTGTTTTAAATAAAAAGGGCCACTATTACGTGACCCTTTGAATGATATTATAAACGGACTTTTTAAAAAGACAATTTAACTAAAGCTAAAGACTAAAGCTTTACCTTTCCACGTTTCACTAGTTCATCAACTAGAGTAACAAAGTATTCTGCCGGGTAAGCACCACGAACTGGAACACCGTTTAGAAGAAACCCTGGAGTTCCTTGCATTCCGAAATCTGCAGCTTCTTTCATATCAGCAGCGATTCTGTTTTTAACTGCATCTGAGTTCAGGTCTTTTTTAAGTTTTGCCATATCAGCACCAACTTTTTTAGCAGAAGCATCCAGGAATGCTGTTCCGTTTTTAAGTTTTGCTTGGTTCATGAAAATTTCGTCATGGAATTGCCATGCTTTTTGCTCATTTTGAAGACGGATAGCTTCGTAGTATTGAGCAGAGATCATCGCTTGCTCGTGGAAGCTAAGTGGAAGGTGCTTGTAGATAAAACGGATTTTTCCGTTGTACTTCTTCATTAGGTCATTAACTGTTGCGTATCCACGTGAACAGAATGGGCATTCAAAGTCAGAGTACTCAACAAGTGTAAGTGGAGCATCTTTTGGCCCACGGATAGCTTCGTCACTTCTGATTTCTGCCACAAGTGGCTTATCAAATGACTCTTCAAGTTTCTTTTTTTCGTCTTCTTCACGCTTCTTACCCATTTCTTCCTGAGCATTCTTAGCAGCGTTTTGAAGTGCAGTGATAAATTCAGCTGGATGTTTTTCAATTGCCTCTGTTAGGATTTTTGGATCTTCCTGTAGAAGTTTAGTCATTTGTTGTTTCATTTTTTCATCAGACGTACAGCTCGCAAGAAGCACTGTACCTAGGCAGAGAACTAGCAATTTTGAAAATTTCATATCCATCCTTTGGTTTGGTAACAAGAGTAACTAATTTTTAGTTCTCATAGTTTCTCAAACCTTGGGACTTTTTTCAAAGGGAAATTTCGTGTAGAGCGTTTAAGTCAGGTTTTTTTGAACATGCTCAAGATATTTGTTAATTTTCCTGCAATCATTGCGCAGATAATAATAACCGATTAAATGCACTCGATTGTGATAATTCCCCTTTAGAAATGAGCGCATTGTCGCAAATACGGCAAAGGCCGGAGTCGCCACCTTGGCGTACATGTGCACTCCCAAAAGAAAATAAAGAAATAGATGTAAGACTACGAAGAAATAGACGGCGATATCTGCAATAACAAACTGCTCATCCAAAAAATAATTCACTTGATGGTTATTGGCGAGGAACTTACGGGCCAGCTCAAAGATCTGGTCGCGGATTTCAATATTAATGGCCACGATCCCTACTGATGACATTAAAGCAAAAATAATAATGATAAGAACGTAGTTAAAAAAGAAGCTGGTCTCAAAAATTGGTTTATGGATACGCGTGAAATGCACGGGAACTTCACTTGGTGTCACCTTCCCTTTAATAACCCCTTCATCAATCTTGGAAAAAAAGAAAACCGAAAAAGACGTAAGCAATTTCAGGTCAGAGAAGAAATCCGGTGTGTAATAATTCTTCTTATCACTCATCTTATCTTCACAATACTGCCCAATAACCTTAAAAGGTCTCAGCATAATTCCCGAAAGATAATAACCTAAAACAAAAATAAAAAGCCCTGAGAAAAAAAGCCATACCAACTTTTCATAAAGCGAAGAGTATACAAATTCAAAAAAGGCATCTTGAAAGTCCAGAGCTCCGGGAAATCCATTGGCCACAAAAAAGATCAAATCAATTCTTATGAGAAGATAAGTAAAAAGCAGTACTGAGAGCGTGCATAATAAGGAAACGCCAAGGAACTTCAGTCCCATGCCCACCTTAAACTGCTGCTCCTCATCTGATAGGAGCTTTAAATATTTGTCTTTGAGTTCGATGAATCCCATAAACGTCTCTTTAAATGAATTTAATCTATTTTAAACCGTATCGTCTAAATCTTGAAAATTCTTCAATTAACCTGAGTTTTTTTGACGGTCTTAGGTTTTTAATTAAAGTCTTTTGTTAAAGTACCCGAATAGTCAGAAGACATATAATCCTACCCGTGGAGACGGATATGAAATCGAGACTAAAATACTCCTTAAACCTTTGCCTGATCGCCACAGCGCTTGTGCTTGTGTCGTGTGGAAAGAAGGAAAATAAAGTAAACAGTAGTATATCGGGGTCTTCTCCTTTTTATACTGGTAACTCTGCGCTGAATACATCAGTGGGAAGTACAATTATCAATCAGGTACAAAGCATTAAAGCAAACGTATCATGCATGAACGGTTACCGTCTAACTAACGATGTTAGCTTTTACGTTCAAGGTGGAGTCGTTGCTTCAAATAAAATCGGTGGTAACTGGCAGTCAGGTTTCTTAACGAACGGGACTATTAATAAACTTTGGATCGGGGTAAGTGCTTACCGTGACCTGATGTTCGTTACTCAAGTTGTAAACGGTTCACAAGTTGTCGGGTTCAACGTAACTCTATCATTCTGTGAATTAAAGAACTCTTACTCTACACTTCCATCAATCATCTCTAATGAGCGCGCACTTAGAAACTTCGCTGCTCCATATGGGATCGTACTTGATAGCAATACTTACTGTGGATACAGTGTTGTTGATTTAGCGATGAACACTGTGATTACTTCGGAGAGAAACCTAAGCAATCCATACTCTCCACCTACTGTTCAAATTCCTACATCATTTACAAAACCGACTTGTAACGGTCAGTTCTAATAAAAAAAGGCCCTCGAAAGAGGGCCTTTTTATTTTTTCTTTTTGATAACGTTATACCTGGTTTTCGCTTGCTGCTTTCTAATGTAACTCTCAATCCCATTCACTACAGCTCTTGCATAATCATCCTGAAACTTCGGGTCCATCATTCTCACTCTTTCTTTGTATGTGGAGATGAATCCGACTTCAAGTAAAACACCCGGACGTTTTGAAAGTGCCAGAACATAAAAGAGTCCCGGCTTTACACCACGGCTTGGGATTTTATACTTGCGCCCTACTGTCTGCTTTAAAACACCGTGGATACTCTCTGCCAGCGGTTTTGACGTGCTCACTGTCTGCTCAACAACTAAATCCACCAGGATTTGCTGAACGACAACATTATCACCTGAGGCCTGGACGTTTTCTGTTTTCTCCACTTTCTTAATGGCCACATCATCATGGTTATCAAGATAATAAGTTTCAAAACCGACGGCACCCGACTCTGGGCTTGAGTTAATGTGAACAGAAATAAAAAGATCGGCCTTCGTTTTTTCGGCAATTGCCGCACGCTCCGGAAGAGTCACCGTGCGATCAAAACTGCGGGTCAAGAACACGCTGTAATTTTTCTGACGAAGAAGTTCGTGAATTCTTTTAGCGATCTCTAAAGCTATGTCTTTTTCTTTGATTATCCGTGGAGGATTTTCTCCCTGAGTTGTCGCTATCGCACCATCCTCTTCACCGCCATGACCTGGATCGATAAGAATCGTCAGGGCCTCGGCACGCGCGAGCATAAAGCAGCAAAAACTAAAAATAAACAGGGATTTAAAAATAGTCATCAGACCTATAGTCTAATACATCTTTTTCAGAACGTGACCAGGAAAGTAGTGAGCGAGGATTTTTTTATATGACCAGCCCTGTTTTGCCAGAGCAAAAGCACCCATTTGGCAGAGTCCTACACCGTGGCCCAGACCTTCACCGTAAATAACAAAGCCACCTCTCTTCATTTCCAGAGAAAAAGAGTTTGATGGAAAAACGACGTTTCCAAAATATCTACGAAGGACGGCCTTCTCCACAATATAAGGGCGGTCATTGATATAAAAATTCACCGTGAAGCGGTCGATGTTATCCGGCACCATTACTAGAGAATTAAAATTTGGTTCTAATTTTTCCTGAAGAATTTTTTGATTGCTCGCCCAGCGGAAAAAATCTTTGATTCTTTCATTGCTGATAACCTTGGCCCAGCTTTTTGGACCAATATTATGACAGAAAGGGCAATTCACCGATTGATAGCTCGGTTCTTTATTGTGCCAAACCTGATCTGGTCTTAATGTTTTCCCACCACATTTTGCATGAAAGAAAATCGGACGAACTTTTCCATCTTCTGAAAGCAGAACTTCGCCTTTGGTTGAATAGGCCGCACTGATAGTTGAATCAGTGGCATCGAAGAAAGCTCCACCGACCTGGTGCTTTTCAGAGCTTTCCAAATCATAAAAAGCTTCGCTTCCCAACTCCTTACTGACTTGTTGGCTTTGCATCTTATGAAGAGCATAACTTCTGGCCGCAACGGCCTGTGCCTTCAGTGCTTCTGCCGGCCATTTTGAATTCATCTCTTTCGTTAAGAGAGAGCTGATATAAGCTTCCATTGGGATATCATTAATAATGTCGCAGCTATCTCCTTTTGGGTTGGTGATAACTTTAAACATTCCCTGGTACTTTACGTTGTCATAAGAAAGAAGGCCTGTCGGCGACTCAAGTGTGGCCAGCAGGATCGGTTTATTTTTTTGTCTATTGAGAGTCGTGAAAGTTTCACAATTAAACTTCACCGTTTTTTTTCCAGTGTAGTTTTTATAATCATCATTGAAGAGAAGGTGTCTCTTTAAATCAAGGCCCGTGACGTGGATATTTTTTAGAGACTTCCCGATTCTTACGCTGACAACAGGGGCCGCTGAAACACGGTCCATCAAAGTCAAAAATGATAATAAGGTAAGAACTGTTAGCTTGAGCATCCTACTCGACTTCATCCAAAAATGTTTGGTGAATCACTTCCATCCTAGAAGCGATTATTCTCATTAATTGTATCGAAAAAGAGTGAGACTCGCCTAGGCGATCAAATTTTCCCTACGCGCTCCATAACCTTCTGAAGATCAATCCAAGCTGTGCGTTTCATATTGGGATTGATGACTAAAAAGTCTGGATGAAAGAGTGGCATAAGATGGTAATGATAAGATCCTGCAGACTTATCAAAAAATTGCCCGTGAATACCTGACAATTTTTCTCTCTTGCCAAGAAGAATATTGGTGACTGTGGCCCCAAGGCTCACGACGATTTCTGGTTTAAATTTTTCAATTTGTTCGATTAAATTTGTTGTTTCTGCACTTGGCGTCGTTAAATTTCCGGCCAGGTCGTTGATGTCTTCTAATTTTTCATCAAATTGGATGCGGTTAAACTCACCAGGTTTTAACTTCATCGCCTGGATCATCTTACCTAAAAGGTCTTCCCCTTTTCCTTCAGCATAGGTATCCCCAACAAAAAGAACTAATGAAAGAGCGCCAGTTTTCGGCTTCTCCGGTGCTTCTTTTTTCACTGGTGCGGTCGCGGCCAATGGAGCGGCCTTCATTGGTGCAGGGGCAGAAGCAGGAGCACTTTCCACCTGAACTGACTCATCAAATGAAAAAACCCATGAAGAGTCCTTAAAAAGCGCACCTTCAAACGTCTTTGCCAGAGGATCTAAGTCTTCTTTTAAAGCTTTAGTTTTTTGAATAATTTTTTTAAATTGTTGGTCCATAAGCAAAATTATCCCTAAGTTCCCATTTTTAAAGCCGGGTGTAAAGACGCGTAAAAATAAATCCGAAAAAGATTATGTAACGTGAAAACAGGAGCACCTGCATGTCAATGGAAACAGACTACAAATTCGAAAACTTTCAAGAATATTACGGCGATATCAAGAACGTAAAAAAGATCATCAATGACTGCCAGATCTGTGGCGCAAAACTAGTGCTGACTCACCTATCTGATTACAAAAATCTTTTAATGCAAGAATCGGCGAGATGCCCGGACTGCGGACAAGGCAACAGAAAAATCATTCACGTTATAAATTGATTTTATAAAATTAAGTCATTTCTTTTCGTAAGGCCCGTACTCAATAATATGGAAAGCCAATCGAATAGACATAAGAGCTCCCCTTCGGGGAGCTTTTTTATTTTAGAATTTAGAAGTCTGAAGGTAAACGCGTCCATGATTTCCAATAGAGCATTGGAAGATAGTTTTCTCTTTTAAATACTCTCCCTCATCTCCAGTCACATTCACATAAGTAATATACCCGTCTGGTTTGTAGATCATCTTCAGGTTTAAGTATGTTGGCCACATGATATTGTTTTCATAACGAAGAAGAATTTCAAAGTTGTTTCCATTTCTTTTTGCCAGGGCCACGATCGGTTTTTCTTCAATCGGATCCCACTCCATTGCTTTTTTAATCTCTCCACCGATAGTTGCATCAGTGATCTGATTAATTCCACCAAGAGAGTCGCTTGATATGCTGAATTGAAATGTGGACTTTTCATTATGACAATCCATCATTAACCAGCGGTGCTCATCAAGAACAGATTTAGCTGACGCTACATTAACAAGAAACAAGAATCCAATCGCAAGGTACTTCATAGATATCTCCTTTTTATTTTTGCACTATGTACAACAAAAGGATTTGAGATTAAAATAATATAAAGATATAAATTAAATATTAAAAAGGTATAAATGAAGTCGATGAATTTAAACCACTTGGAAGCCTTCTGTGTCCTTTCTGACACCTTAAGCTTTTCACAAGCAGCCAAGATCCTTCACACTTCCCAGCCGGCAATTTCCCTGAAGATCAAACTGCTGGAAGAAAGCCTTGGATATGAGCTCTTCATCAGAGATAAGAAAAACATCGCACTTTCAAATAAAGGCCAGGTGCTTCGGGATAAAATTTATCAAAGTTACCTGAATCTGGTGTCCGTTTCGGCCACAACCACAGGTGAAGCTCCTTTGAAAATCGGCAGCGTCTATGAGGCAGGAGAGAAAATCCTGATTCCAGCATTAACCAAACTCAACCAAAAGGGGCAACTCTCAAAATTTCAACTGTCTCTGCGCTCAACGGATGAGCTGATAGATAGGCTTTTAACAGGCGAACTGGATTTCATCCTGATTCACAAAGTCCCGGAAAATAAATCACTCCACAGCGTTGGAGTTTACGAGGACAAGGCCATCTTGATTTCATCACTCAAGTCACAACCAAAAGACCTGGAACATAATCAGGTGTTGCCCCTTGCGACTTATCGCCCTGATGACGCCTTTACAACCAATTTCTTAAAAAACAATTTAACGAAGCTGCAATTAAAAAAAATTGAAATAAAATTTTCAATCAACTCACATCGCTCGATGATAAAAATGGTTTCAGAGCTTGGCTGCTACGCTGTCATTCCACAATCCAGCCTTGGTAAAAAGTCTGCTTTGAAAGTTAAAGTGTTGATGGAAGATAAAAAATCCTACAAGCTTTACCTGTGCACTCGCTCGAACTTCTTATCCAATAAAGACAATGAAAGGGTGTTTGAATCCATTGTAAAAGAAATCAAAAATCGTTAGGGGACCTTGTCCGCTTTTTTAGTTTTTCGGGGCTTCTTTGTTCCAAGAACCCTTTTTGTTTCTTCTTTATGGTGAAGCTTTCTTGAGAACCTGTGGGCCTCATCCCTCATCTGGACAATAATTTTAAAAAGTGAGCGGTTTTGATTTAAGAAATAAGGATTGGCCCTTCCTGGAATAATCAGGCGCTCCTGTCTCTTATACACATCTGACGCTGCCGACGAAGGCTTCTGTGTAG
>CAXHHE010000022.1:0-18914 GCA_964016365.1 uncultured Bacteriovorax sp.
CTGCCTTCTGCCGACATCGATTTAAAGGTGTTAAAAACTTTTCCAATGCCGGTTGTACTTGCAGGAAAAAGTGAGCTCATTGAAGAGTTAAAACTCTCCCAACTAAAAAGGCCTGAGGCCATCTTAAAAAAAGCTTCACAGCACTTAAGCCTTCCGGCCGAAGAAACTAAACTTAGAATTGAAACTAATAAATTCTTTTTGAAAAATAAGATTAGTTACTCACCATTGTTTGAAAGCGATATTCTGGCCTCCCTGGTGCAATCAGCGATTGATGGAATTGGAATGTGTCTTATTCCACAGCCCTATATAAAACGCGAACTAGCTATGGGGTCCATTAAAATCCCACCCGGCGCTTCTTCTTTATGGAAGCACAACAT
The DNA here is from genome assembly GCA_964016365.1 of uncultured Bacteriovorax sp. Classification (GTDB taxonomy): domain Bacteria; phylum Bdellovibrionota; class Bacteriovoracia; order Bacteriovoracales; family Bacteriovoracaceae; genus Bacteriovorax. The sequence goes on from CAXHHE010000022.1 coordinate 378, forward strand.
TTACATTATCTCCCGCTCTTCTTTAGACAAAAAGCAGTTCATTAATAAATTAATCGGGGAAATTGAGGCCGCGGTTTAATCAGCTATTTCTTACCAGCAATACACCGCACTCCATGTGATCAGTGTATGGAAACTGATCAAAGAGCGCTAAGCGCTTAATTGAGTGAGTTGATGAAAGTACTTCAAGGTTTTCAATCAACGTGTGTGGATTGCATGAAATATAAAGAATGCGTTCATATTTTTGAACCAGTGCGACTGTGTTGGCATCTAAGCCTGCCCTTGGCGGATCGACGAAAATAGTACTGCACTCATAATCAGAGAGATTAATTCCTCTTAGTCGCTGGTACTCTCTTTTTCCGGCCATGGCATCGCTGAAGTCTTCGGCCGACATACGAATGATTTGAAGATTAGTTACACCATTAACTTCGATGTTGTATTGAGCGGCCTCAACTGAAGGTCCTGCAAGTTCGGTTGCCAGCACCTTTCTAAAATTCGGGGCAAGAGCAATCGAGAAATTTCCGTTCCCGCAGTAAAGCTCCAGCAGATCTCCAGTGCTCTCTTTTGTACAGTCAATCGCCCATTCCAGCATCTTAATGGCCACTCGAGCATTAGGTTGCGTGAAGCTATTTTCAATTTGCTTATAAATCAGTTTTTTGCCATTAACTAGAAGCTCTTCAAGAACAAAGTCGCGGTCCAGGTCAATTTTCTGCTTGCGGGCGCGTCCGACCAGGTTCACTTTAAACTTTGCCGAAAGCCTTTCTTTTAGAAGTTTCGCCTCTGTGATCCAGGCATCATCGAGTTGGCGGTGATAAAGAAGACTCACTAAAATCTCTCCGCTCAACGTTGAGAGAAAATCAACCTGGAATAGTTTTTTCCTTAAAGCAAGATTTGGTTTTAGCTCTTCCATTAAGGCCTTCATCATATCGTTGATTAAAAGGCTTACTGGAAGGTATTGATCAGTTCTGATTTTTTGGTCCTGAACTTTATCGAACATGTAATAGTACATGTCCTCTCCCTCATGCCAGACGCGGAATTCCGCTCTCATGCGATAGTGGGCCTCAGGAGATGCAAAGACCTCTGCTTCCATTGATGTAAACGGTTTAAAAAGCTCTTTAAGCTTAAGGCGTTTCGCCTCTAGCTGTGAAGCATACAGAGTGGTGTCTAGTGCATTTAAATCCATGAGGCCGAGTATGGCCCAAAAGGTCTCTTTTGACCAGCGTCTTTCTCTCTATTGAAGGGCCAGAAGTTGTGGTTTACTGGTCTTTTTAAAGCCAGCGATGTTGGATTTCTCCAATTTCTTCATTCGGCGCTCAAGCTTAGTGAGATAAAGCCCTTTATATTTTTTAGTTTTCGAGTGGTAACGGGCGTACCATCTGCGGTCGTTTTTCTCATAGCGGTCTTTAAGTAAAGTCAGAATCTGGGCCATCGTATCCAGGGCGTAAACTTCATCTCTCTTTAGCCTCTCGCTATCGATTAATGGTTTTTTCATGCGCTCAAATTCTTTGTTCCACACATCTACATTAATCTGTGCCAAAGACAAATCCCCGCTCGATGACACTGCATTTTGATTGAAACTACTTTCTGTATCAATAATAGATAAAACAATCTGCGGTGGAATATTATACTTATTTAAAACAGCATGAATCTTCATCGACAATTGATGTTTTTGGGCCTTGCTCATTGTCGGTTTTAAAGTCTTCATCATTTTGGCAATGACAACAGGCTTATTGGGAACATAGGCCTTATCGAAATTCCCAAATTCGTCATCGTAGACGTTATCTAATTTGACCGGCTCCAGACCTTTCGCATTTTTGGCATTTCTAACATTTGAATAAACACCAATAGCTAATGTCGAGAGCAGAACAAATTTTAAGAAGAGTTCTTTTTCCTGAATTGTTGTTACATATGTTGTTAGTGTTTTCATATCTACATTATAAAATGTGACATGAGTGAATGAGTCCGAAATATGGCCTTTTTTCGATATACCAGCTAGTTAAAAAAAACCAGCTATTTATAAGTGATGAAAATAAGACGAATTGAACTTAGAGATTTTACCTAAATGTGGCCACTGATGATGGCAGATGAGAGCTAAGTAAAAGGCTTCACTTTCCCAATAGAAAGTGAAGCCCTCATCATTATTTTTCTAGTACGCCCTCAGAAAGAATTTGAATTGTCACTTCATCACCAACTGCTGGACCGATATCAATTTTATCGTTGTAGTTGATGTGAAAATCTTTGCGGTTAATTTTAGTATTTGCTGAAACGGCAGCTCTTGTTCCCCCCCATGGGTCTTTAGCTGATCCAGTGTACTTCCCTACTAAAACAACTTCTTTAGTAACATCTTTAATCGTTAAGTCACCGGTGACTCTAAAACTTGAGAGAGAACCGGTAAACTTTTTACTCTTGAAAGTCATCGTTGGGTATTTGGCGGCATCAAAGAAATCCGGGCTTTTTAGATGCTCATCTCTTTTAGCAACGGCCGTATCAATTGAGTTAATAGGAATAGTGACATCAATCGTGCTCTTACTGATATTATCAGAAAGCATGAATGTTCCTTCGACATCATTAAAGCGTCCTTGAACCTCCGACACCACAAAGTGCTTAATCAAAAAAGACACACGTGTGTGAGCAGGGTCAATCTTGTAGGTCCCCGGAGTAAGTTTTAATCCGACGGCAAAAACATTAGAAGAAATGAGAAGTGATAGAAAGAGAGCTGACAATGTAGATTTCATAAGACCTCCTTAAGTAAAAAAAAGTCTAACAAACAACTCATAGACAGTCAGCCTTTGAATGATAAATTAAGCTTTGGGCCTCTTCTTCAGTTTGACTCGTGCCAATGACACAACTCTTTTCTTTATCTAATCGCACAGAGTAAAGAACAGACGTGTCTGTTCCATTTTCTGCATCAACAACACTTAAACGATAAATCAGACCGGCCCACTCAATTGCCCCGACGCCATCTGCATCGATAGTGTGTCTATAAAGCCACTCGATTTTATCTGAACCTGGGTCATGAAAATTTCCCGGACGCTGTAAATTAATTTGCACGCCGTTAAAAATAAGTTTCGGCCCGTAGCGAAGATCTCCACCTTCGATATAGAGTTGGTAACCACCAAAAGACCTGCACTCTGCTTCATAGAAATCAATAGGTGCTTGATCACTTGCTTCTGAAATGACTACGCAGTCTTTTTGAATGTCAGTGTAAGTGCTCTTCCAGTGCCAATCTGGAGCGAAAGAAAAACTCATGAATAGAAAAGAAAAAGGGACGATCAGTAGGGATTTCATTTTTTCTCCTGTTAAAAAACAACATAGAACGCTACTGCTTTTTCTTTCTCTTCTACAAGGTGAAGAAGAGAATTTAATAAAAACTAAAGCAGCTCTCTAGTTGTCCTTTAACAAGAGGTATACCGAATCAACAATTATTTATTCAATGCATTTAGCTTCAGCGATTTTTCCAACAACTAACTTGTTTGTTGCAATCTTACCGCCATTTGGAGTTGTGATGACTTCGCCAACGGCCTTTACTTTAACAACTGTCTCACAACGCCAGTCTAGTTTTGCCGTTTCAACTGTCACCGAGAATTCATTAAGTTTTGTATTTTCTACTGCTACTTTTAAGAAAGTTTCAGTCTGCGCCTTATCCATTACTTTTGACAGAACTTCAGGAGCTAAAACAGCTCTTGCAGCATCAGCATTTCCATAAACGGCAAGCTTAGCAAACGATGGAACAGAAAGAACCATTAGAGAAGCGATCAGAAGTGATTTCATAAGTCCTCCAAATTAAACCTTTTTATGTGTTGAAAAAACGCCCCCTTTATAAATAAGTTTTACCTTTTTCGCTAGGGCTCCTGAATTTTTTACACCAAAGCTACACAGGAGAAGAAACGTGCTACAAGGACGTAACTTCTTTAAAACAACTTGGGAGAAACTATGAAAAAGACTATCGTTATTGCCGCTTTATCACTATCAACGACTCTTGCTTCTGCTGCTACATTCTCTGAGCAGACTCTGGCAAACTCAACAATCCAGACTGTTGCGAATGTTGTCGCTAACATGATCGTTATTTCAAGCCAGGCCTCTTCAATCGCTACGACTGAAAACAGAAAAATGGAAGCGCAAATGATTCAAAATGATATCCAGGACTACGCTGTGAACGGAACAATCAGCGTGTACCTTGCTTCTAAAATTGACATGGTTAAATCAGTGAATGCTGAGCTTTCGATAGAAGAGTCGATCGACGTTTTAATCCTGGCTTCTGAATCAATTCTTAACTAGTAAAAAAAATCCACCAGGAGCGCATAAACCTGGTGGATTCTTTACTCATACTATTCGCGAAGCTCTCGCCTTGCGACCAAGTGATAACTTCCAATTTGCCATATCATAATAACTAAAAGCATGAACGGTTTTGAAAGAGGGATAGACTTGTAGTCAAAACTCTCTACTCCATCTTTAATCTGATGAACAAAGGCTGTTTCGTCGTGGGCCTTCAAACCAAAGCCGATAGCGACCTGGCCATTTTTCCCGGGCGAAGGCACTTCATTCTTTTTTACTGTTAATGTTGTCACTGAAAAAACCAACATAAAGAGCAATAGTGCAAAGGTAGAAAGACATACGCAAGTGAACAAAGACCTGCTCAGGTTGCTTCGTGTGGAGACTTAAGCTCCAGCACCATAATAGTAATAATAATAGCGAGAACACCGTCGCTAAAACCCTCTAGTCTACCTTTATGCATTTTCATTCATGCAGTTATTATCAAATGAAGCTTATAAAATCGGCAACTCTTTTTTAATGGACAGTATGGCTGTCATGGCCGCCTTCGCTTTCCATATTATTCGCTTCCGGATCGTCATCTTCGGCCACTTCACTATTTACGTTGGCCGAAGCGCTCTTTTCTTCTTTTTTCATATCCTCTGCGACTTTAGGTGCTTCAGGTCTGCTTTGTTGTTTTTTTGCCTCTGCTTCAGATACGGTTCCCATTTCTAGCTCCACTGCTTTTGTTGGTTCTGGTTTTGGTTTTGGAACTTTATAGTGATTGACTCTGTCGTATACGCCACATAAGTGCCCTTCATCGTCGATAATCGCCAGATGCTCCAGATGATTTTCATCGAGAATCCTTTGGCATTCTTCCAGCGTAATATTCTCTCTTGCCGTCACTGGCACAGGCTTCATGCACTGTTCAGCGTTCAAACTTGAGGGAACTACACTTTGCTCAACAGACTTGACAGAAATATCATTGCCATAGATGACTCCCACTAAGTGGCGCTCAAGCATCGTATCAACGACTAAAATTTCCTCGGAGTCGTTGTCTTCCATGATCTTTTTTATATTCTCAATGCTGGTCAAGGGCGTGCACATCGGCGTGTCCACTGTCATGTATTCTTTGATTAGACTCATAAACTTCTCCTTTTTGATAAACAGCTAATGCGTTTAGTGTTGCATATCCAAAAGTTGTATTGTCGAAAATACACCAGACATCTGATGTAAATGTTTTCATTTCTTCGACTAGATTATCTAAATACACCGGCGAGTAATCACTGATGTACATCTCGGGACTTCCATGCAAACGGTAGTATTCGATCTCATTTTCAAAATCGCCTGGGCATTTCTCCGGATCAGCTGTCACTTTAGAAATTCGGTATTTTTTCATCAGCTTGATCGCATCTCGATAAAGCCAAGTTGAGTTTCTGGCCTCGAGGACGATTGGCCCTTCGTGAACTGTTCTAATAGCTTCGTAAAACTTTTCCATTCTTTCGGTATGAAAACTTTGCCCTGCTGGAAATTGAAGTAAAAGCGGTCCTAATTTTTTTCCCAACTCTTTAATCACCATGAGATTAGCAAGTAAGTCTTCGCGGTCAATGATCAGGTCGTTTTTATGAGTAAAACGCTGATTGAGTTTGACACTAAATCGAAAATTTTCCGGAGTCGTTCTCGACCATCTCTGATAAGTTTCAGGTTTGTGATCGCGGTAGAATGAAGTGTTGATCTCCACTGCATTCAAGCGATTAGCATAACGCTCAAGCACTGTTCCTTCTTTTAAAAAAGACCCTTCGGCTATTTTAGGGATATTCCACGCAGCCGTTCCGATATACATCATTGTCAATTTCCCAATCGTTAAATTCCTCATAATGAGGAAAAGATCCACATAGATGCTATGTGTAGAGGCATCAAATCCTCTTAATAAGTGAATATTGCAATCTACGCGCCACTGGCATACGAAATGCAATAAACCTTATAAGGAGGGTCGATCAAAAATCATGGCCACACCAAACGAAATTACCAACATTGCACTCTTTTGCGATTTCGAGAATATTGTTCTGGGAGCAAAAGAAACAAAATACCCTCATTTCAACATCCAGCTTATTCTTGAGCGCCTTCTCTTAAAGGGAAGCATTGTTGTGAAAAAAGCTTATTGTGATTGGGATCGTTATAAAGACTTCAAACGAGATATGCATGAAGCCGCTTTTGAGCTCATTGAAATCCCTCACACCCGGCAATCAGGAAAAAATTCTGCCGATATCCGCATGGTCGTCGATGCTCTCGATCTTTGTTATACAAAATCCCATGTCGACACTTTTGTTATTCTCAGCGGTGATTCGGATTTTTCTCCATTAGTTTCTAAACTGAGAGAGAATGACAAGCATGTGATAGGTATAGGTGTCCGCGATGCGACTTCGACTCTCCTCAGTGCCAATTGCGATGAGTTTATTTTTTACGATGACTTAATGAGAACTCAAACTCCTTCTAAAAAATCCGAAGTGAGAAAATCTCCAGAGAAAACAGTCAGCAAAAAACAAGAGGCACTCGACTTCATTTGCGAGACCATCGAAGCACTCACCGAAGAGCGGGGCGAAGAAGAGTTTTGGGGCTCAATGGTCAAGCTCACCATGAAAAGGAGACAACCGGGATTTAACGAGTCTGCCTATGGTTATGCTTCCTTCAGAGAGTTAGTTGAAGATGCCCAGAAGAAGAATCTCCTCATCATGCACCGACAGGAACGCTCCGGCCAGTACACCATTCGTCTAGCACATGCCGATGAATAGGCCTCTAAGTTGCATATCAAATAACCAAGAGGAATATTTCCTTTAAAAATATTCAAGGAGGAAAACAATGGAAAAAGATTTATTAAAAGAAAGCGGAAGAACTCAAGGGATTGCGCCTTCTTCTACATCAGCGCGTGAAGGAACAATGACAAAAGTCATTGAGCGCCAGACAGCGAAAATACCTTCAACTTATTTCTTAGCTGCTGCCGGTGGAGCGATTGCCGTTTCACTTGGGCTAGCCATCATGAATGAGAAAAAAGGATGGGCAAATTTTGTAGGTAACTGGGTGCCAACGCTGCTTCTACTCGGGATTTACAACAAGATTGTTAAAACTCACGGGTCTGATAAAACGGATAACCTAAGACATCTACATTAATCAATGTTACCGGGCCCAAGGCCCGGTAATAAAAAGGAGAATGTCGCATGATGAGAACAACAGATAAAAAGAACCGCCGCGATGAAGAAGAAGAGAACCCGAATGTCTCTCACATTCCTAATGATCAACCAATCCCTTCACGCAATCCAGAAAAAATCCCACATGAAATTCCAGTGGACGAACCTGATATTCCAGGACCTAAAGATTATCCAATCAAAGAACCCAACCGCAAACCGAAAATCCGCGTCCTCAATATTCAATAGGAGTGCTTATGTCTATACAACATAGAACTCTCAACAATTAAAACAAGATTCAAGATTTTCATTTTTCTTTTACCTCTGATGAATGGGCCTTAACGTGCTGGCCACGCCCTTGCCCGTTATTCTTTTTTAAATGCTTGCTAAAACCCTGGATTTCTCCCGGCGCTCTACTTTGATTGGGCATTTTGTCCATCAATCTGCGCTCTTCTTGTCTATGAGACTGGGCTTTTTTTTCTTTCATTATCTCCTCCTTCATTTACTGAACTATTTTGACAGTTAATTCGTTTTCCACATCATCGACACCGGGCAATTCTCTGATTGTTGACTCAATGAAGTCCAAAGATTCCTCGGTATCAACCACTCCAGTGAGTCGGACAATTCCATCATAGACATGCACATCAATGCCGCTTTCTTCACCTACGGCTTTGTAAATTTCCTTTCTTATCTGCTCATTTGATTTAATTACAATGTTTCTCTCGCTCATCAGTAAAACCTCCTAACGGCACCCCTATAGATAATTGAAGCAAAACCCAAGCCATTTATTTATGCAAAGTACCGGTATTCTTTAACCTTCTTAAACTATTTTTCCAGAGAAAAGCTAAAGACTTCATTCTCAAAACCGATACATTTCCCAATGAAACTTATGCAAAAAATCCTACTCACATTAAGCCTTTTTATCCTCGTTGCCTGTCAGACAACTCTGAACAGACACGTAGCTGCTGATTATCACATCTCTAACAGCGCTCAACAGCTAGTGACTTGGGAAACAAAGGCCAATGCTATCTCTGAAAGGTCCAATGAAGTTATCCGAGTAGAACACTACGAGATTCCACTGAGACTTCTGGAAAAAGACTTCGATGCCAACCTAGACTCAAATATTAAGAACTCTCTCTTTTTTACTAAAAATGGCGAGCCTTACGTCAGATGGATCATCAATCCAGAAGACTCTAAATGGCATCTGGAAGTTAAAAACTTTTTACAAAAACATAAGATCGACAGCGAGCCAAAAAAATTTTTTGATGGTTACTTAACAGCTTCGCGCTCAATGATCCTGGTGAACCCAACTAATGGAGCAAGCTTCTCACTAAAAGTTTCAACTGATAAAACAGGTGGAAAGTGGACAGATAAAAAACAAACCTGGGCCGATGCTCAACAAGTCCGCAACATGAACCGCTACCTCCAGGAAACACTTCCTAAAATGGACACACCAACTCTCGTGATCATGGATGAACCTCTGGCCATGGGAATTAAAGAGCTCGATCACGGCATGATCATGCGCTCACTCAATGATCTTCCTGAAGATGGTCACTACTATCTTCCGGCCTTCTCTGCTCTTCATGATGTTGAAGGTGCAAGAATTGCAAAACTTAATGGCGCGACTGATCCTGTGCGCTTTTGGGATAAACACCTTAATGAACCTATTGCCCGTGCAATGGCCGAGTATTTTGCGGCCACAGGTTCTTGGTATGACTCTCCTCACGCTCAAAACTTTCTAGTGGAACTCGACCGTGATATGAAACCGACAGGGCGAATTGTCCTGCGCGATTTAGGTGACACTTATCTACTCGAAGACTTTGTGAAAAATACAAAGTTTGGATGGATCACAAAAAATTGGGACCCAAACAATGTCCAGCAAGGAAAGATCACGACAGGGATTGGACTTCTTCATGGAAATAATCCACCGAGCTGGATGACATCAACTGAATACAAAGAATACCAATGGGGCTTCTACCGAACTTTCGAGCAACGTTTTGCTGAAATCACCGGTGTTCCCTACAACGAAATGCTAAGAACAGAATCTAAAGAATCACTTTGGTCATACTCACGCAAAACATACCAGGCAACCTCTGAAGCCTGGAAGAAATTCATTCGTTATGCCAACTGCTTAAACGGCGAACTCAAAACTCTGACCGGTGAAAAATGCCCGGAGATTTATCTAAAACGCCTGCGCAAAGTGGATTGCTTCCAGGGCGTCAACGCTATTATCGCCCATTAAATTAAGTAACATTTCTGTGACTATGGATTTGTGCACGTCCACTATCTTATTGCGTTTATCGCCTATATACTTTTTCTTTTTGCCTGGAGTTTACCAACATGCTTAAAACCACACTGTTACTCGGACTCTTATCGCTTTCACCAATGAGTCTTTACGCCAAAACATTTGTTAACTGCTCTGAAGCTTCGCCTGCTTCATTTAACCCACAAGTTGTGACAGACGCTCCCTCATACAATGCTTCTGCAATCACTCTTTACAATAAACTTATGCGCTTTGAACTTGGAACGACAAAAATGATTCCTGGTCTAGCCGAATCTTATACCATTTCCAAAGATGAGAAAATTTATACATTTAAACTTCGCCGTGGAGTCAAGTTCCATACGACAAGTTATTTCAGGCCAACCCGCGACTTCAATGCCGAAGACGTTCTCTTCTCTATCAATCGTCAAAGACAAAAAGATCACCCTTTCCATATGGTAAGTGGTGGTGTGTACACTCAGTATGAAAACAATATTAAAGATAATATCAAAGACGTTGTTGCCCTAGATCCATACACAGTACAAATCACTCTGAACGAAGTGCAAGCGCCTTTCCTTGCTTACATGGCCGGGAACTACATGAGTGTTCTTTCTGCTGAATATGGTGAGAAGCTTGCCAAAGAAAACCGCAAGCAAGACATGGATCAATTTCCAATTGGAACCGGTCCCTTTTCTTTCGTCTCTTATGTTAAAGACAGTGTGATCCGTTATGCTGCTCATCCAGATTACTGGGATAAAACAAGCTATAAAGGAAAGGCTGAAAACCGCATTGATAAATTAATTTTTGCCATTACTCCTGACCAAACAGTTCGCTACCAAAAACTAAAAGCTGGTGAATGCCACTTCGTCACCCTTCCATCAATCGTCGACCTGGATGATATGCGCGCCAATAAAAATGTGCTTGTCATGTCTCAAGAAGGATTAAACGTCGGTTACCTGGCGATGAACACAACGAAAAAGCCCTTCGACAACGTTTTAGTAAGACGTGCTGTTAACCATGCTCTTAACAGAAAAATGTATCTCGATGCCATTTATCACGGCACAGGTATCGTTGCCAGTAACCCGGTTCCCCCAGCTCTTTGGTCATACGACAAAACGTTAAAGGACTACGACTACAACCCGGAAAAAGCAAAAGCGCTCTTAAAACAAGCGGGCCTTGCTGATGGTTTTGAAACTGAAATGATCACTCTTCCAGTAACCCGTCCCTACAATCCGGATGGAAAAAAAATGGGGGAACTAATGCAAGCAGACCTTGCCAAAATTGGTATCAAAGTCAAGCTTGTCACTTTTGACTGGCCAACATTCCTAAAGAAGTCGCGCTCTGGTGAACAACAGATGATTCAATTCGGCTGGACGGGGAATAATGACCCAGACACTTTCTTAAACGATCTTTTAAGCTGCGCTAGTGTTGAATCAGGAAACAATACGGCCAGATGGTGTAATGAAAAATTCAATGACCTGGTTCTTCAGGCAAGACGCGTGACTGACCAGAAAAAACGCGCTGATCTTTACAAGAAGGCCCAAAAAATCTTTAAAGAAGAAGCTCCATGGGTAACACTCGCTCATGCGAAAGTTTTTAGAGTTATGGATAAGAATGTCGCAAACTTTAAGATTGATCCATTTGGATATGATTACTTCGATCAAGTCGAACTAAAATAAAACAGGAGCTCCGATGAAAAGCTTTAACCCTGAAACTGATTTAAAATTTGAACGCACAACAGACTTAACACCTGCCCAGTTGTTTGCTGGCTGGACGACACCATCTCTTTTAATGAAATGGTTCACTCCTGCTCCGTGGAAAACAATTGATGCAGTAATTGATCTAAAACCTGGTGGAAAGTTTTATACGCTCATGCAATCTCCTGAAGGACAAAGCTTTCCCAATACCGGATGTTACCTAGAAGTTGAAAAAGATCATAAGATCGTTTGGACATCGGCCCTAAGTTCTGATTTTCGTCCGACATCAGACGACTCCCCAGCTTCATTTCCTATCACTGTTCACGTCATTTTTGAGAAAGAAGCTCAAGGCACAAAGTATACGGCCTATGCTCTTCATAAAAATGCCGAAGACAAGAAAAAACATGAAGCAATGGGGTTTGAAACAGGATGGGGCCTGGCCTTTGATCAACTCGTAAAATTAATGAAAGAGATTTAATTAATATAAGAAATTACAATAAATAAATATCATTTCTTCACCTGCTAAGATCCGAATATTTGGTCCAGATGTCAGACATTTTTTAACTAATTTCCCTGACAGTTGGACCACTATTTGGCACTCTTTTTCCTCACACACACAACGCACTTTGGAGACATTTCGTGGAAACAAGAAGACTTAAGGATCTTAAGGCAACGAACCCGTATTTAAGACTTGGAACAGATGTTTCAGAACTTGAAAAATCAATTCAAACTGTGGGCCTTATCGCTCCACTTGTTATCTCCCCTGACAATGTTATTTTAGCTGGAGCAAGACGCTTCCAGGCCCTTTTAAACCTTGGCTACGTTGAAGCTCCGGTTATGATCGTCGATAAAGGTGAACTAGAGCGCGAGCTTGTTTCAATCGATGAAAACCTTGTGAGAAAAGACCTGACAAAAATCGAAGTCGAAGGTCACCTAAGGCGAGCTAAAGAAATTTACCAGGCATTAAATCCACACGAGGAAGAAACACCTGCTCCTGTTGAGGCAAGTGAAGATTCGCTTGAAAGTGAAATCGAAAAAAAGAAGGTTGTTCTTCCTGCTGAGAAGTTCCTGAATATCGTCGCTGAAAAAACAGGTCTTTCGCCTAAGCAGATTCACGAAGCTATCAACCGTGATGAAATGGCATCAAAAGATGTAAAAGAGGCCAGAATCAATGGCGAGCTTTCTCTAAGTCAGACAAACGAAATCGTAAAACTAAAAAAAGAAGAACAAGAAAAATCACTTTCTCACATCAAGACACTTCCAGTGCGCGAAATTAAAAAATTCGTAAAGATCGCTAAAGTTAAAGGTGTAGAAGAAGCGATTAAAGAAACACCAAAAGACCCTCATTCAAGAGACTTCTTAGAAGTAGAAGCAGCTTTAAAGAAGCTGGTAAAGAAACTAAAACAACTTGAGTTAGAAGGGATGAATCCTTCGGATTTCCCGGCAGATATTCAAAACATGTTAAAGACTGTAGTGAAGTTTGCTGAGAGTGAAGACAATTTTATTCCAGCAAAAAATACAGATATGTATGAGGAAGCTATTCAGTAAATGAAACTCGGCCTCTATAAGCATTATAAGGGAAAACACTACCAGGTTCTTGGCATCTGCAAACATTCAGAGACACTTGAAGATTTAGTCCTCTATGAAACTCTTTACGAAAACGAACAGTCGCGTTTGTGGGTTCGTCCAGTGGCGATGTTTCTTGAGAGGATTGTCGTTGATGGCAAAGAAGTTCCTCGCTTTGAGTATATTGGTGACAGGAAATCGAATCAAAGAATGTAAGTTGTTACTTACTCTTAAAAAATTCCCACATCACATCATTGGCAGAAATCGCCTTTGATGTCTCTTCTGCCCCTCTTCTGATCTTTTCTCCGCCGGGCCAAGAGTGTGCTCCTGTTTCGGTCACACAAAGTTGAACTTCAGTTCCACTTTTACATCCAGAATAAAGATCGCAGTACGCTCCACTTTTTTCCAGGACTCTTTTTGGAGTTTCACCACATCCATTCTGTTTCACCCATTTAGCTACGGTTACAGGCACAGAGATAAACTCCGTCACTTTCTCTTTATTGTCCGACAAACTTTTTCCAGAACCACCATTAAAAAGAACGTGGTCATCATTTTTGGCATGAATATGAAGAATTGAAACAGGATTTTTAGGTGAGCAATTGATGGTATTATCCGTTCCTGCGACGGCCGCAATCCCTTTAATCGTATCTGACAATTCACAGGCCAGGCGGTAAGACATCATCCCACCGTTAGACATTCCGGTAGCAAAGATTTTACTTTTATCAATATTAAGTTGAAAGGAAATCTTCGCGATCATTTCTCTAATAAAGCCTACGTCATCAATATTCTTATCGCGGGCATCTCCACAACATTTTCCTGCATTCCATGTCGCAAACTTCCCAGAATTGAATTTACTATATCCATTTGGAAAAGCGACAATAAACCCCAGTTCTTCTGATTTTGAAATCTGCTTATAAAGCTTGTCATTTGATTGATATGACATATCTCCACCACCACCATGAAGAGCAATTAAAAGTGGTGATGCAGCTCCATTGTATTTGGCCGGGACATGAAGTTTATACATGCGAGTGATCCCGTTGTGTGAAAACGAAAGTGTATAATCTCCAGGCCTAGTGATCTTCTCTTCTGAGCTTGCATTTGTTTCTGGTGCGGGTTTGGCCTCTTCTTTTTTGGCCATACGCTCTTTGACTCGCTCTCTGATTCGTTCGCGAAGAGACTGTGCTTCACTGCTAGGAGTAAAAAGAGTCAGTGATAAAAGAGCGATCATTAACTTCATAAAAAACCTTTTGAATTGTTGAGAAGAGCTTTTTACTATTCTAGCATAAAGAATTTCCGCAGTTCAAAAAACGTACAAAAAAGAAAAATAAAAGATAAAGTTAATTCATTAAAGAGTTGTAAATGAAAACATCAGAAGAAATTAATTAGGTGGTTTTTTAGCAAGCGGGAAAGATATTTTGGAACCAAATAATAAGGGAGCTTTTCAGCCCCCCTGTTATGTCTTAGATGCCTGAACAGTCTACGTCTTTTGGAGAAAAAGAGTTTCCTGATTTTTCGAAACTCACTAAACATGACCATGTTTGTGGGTAACCATTAAGAGGATTCACAGTTTCCACTTTTGCTTTTACCCCAACTCCACCTTTGATTGTGACAAGAGAGTGGTTTGTGATGCTCGTTACTTCGCGACCGTTGTCGTAGAACTCAGCGATGATTGCATCTTCTGCTTCAATCACAAGTTCTTTCATAGCTCCAGCAAATGTATTTGTGCTCATAAAAAGAGTGGCCATAGTAGCTAGCGATAAAACGATTTTTTTCATTTAGACTCTCCAGGGTGATGGTTTAAATTTATGGCGGAATACCATCTAAAAGTGGCATATAGCAAGTTGTTATTTTGTCTAATCCAAATCTTAACAATCCCATTATCCATGAGTTGCTTAAATTAAAGATTTTACGTTAAGATAAGGCCATGTCTGATGATAAAAAACCAAAGCCTGTTGATCTCGAGAACATTAACCTTGATTTAATGAAGCTCAAGGTGACCGATATGCCATCACTACTTGAGTACGCTCACACCGTCGGTGGTTTTGCCATTACACCGACCAATCAAGGCGCCATTAAAAGCAATGCCCGTTCGGCCATGGTCGAGCAGACAGAAGAGCAACTCAATATCATCTATGAACAAATGAAAACTCTTGCGAAGCAAGTTCAAGACATAAAAAAGCGCGTCTATATCTCTGATCTCATCTACAATGTAGAAATCCCCTTTACTCCCGTAATTGGAAAAACCTACTACCTCTATGAAGAGAATACGGGAAAAAGATATCTGTCGCTTGTCTCCCCTGATGAATGGGGAAAGGCCATGGACTCACAGGTTTTCCTGGCAGAAGTCAGGCTCAATGCCGACCACACCTGGAAAGTTATCAAATCGACGATTGAATTGTCTTAGTTGCCTTTAATTAATTCTAGAAGCTGAACACTCACCTTTTCTCCCCATTGAGCAGATGCGCTTGGCGGATAATGAATGCCTTCTTTGTTATCAGCAGGGAATTTTGTGATTTTTAAGCTGTCGATATACTGGCAGTTATTTTCTTTTGCCAAAGAAATCAAAAGATCATTCGTTTCTTTCAATTTCACCTGCGTGACAACTTTTGAATTCGCATCAGGTGGTCCAATCCAAATGCACTTGCTGCTTTCGTCTTTAATGGCCTTCATCATAGCGACAATGCTATTTCTAGCATTCGAAGGTTTTGCTCCAGCTGCGATATTTGTTCCTAGTTGAACAATCGTCACATCAGGACGATATTTTGCCAGTTCATCCACAAACTTTGGAGTGTTATGCTCTTTAGACCTGATTTCCTCATTTCCGTCTTTCTTCCAAAACCCACAGACTGTCTTTTCGTACTTATTATTGCCCAGCCACGTGCTCGGTGTTGCTCCACAACTTGATTGCATGATCACTCGTGAAACCTTTTGCGAAAGATTCTTTTCGATAGTTGTTCCTAGCTTCCCATAACTATGAGAATCACCGACATATAAAATGGTTTTTGCCTCTTGGGCAAAAGCGTTAGAAAAAAGGATTAAGAAAGATGGAAAGAGAAGAGATTTTTTCATGATTCTTCTTAACATTAAACAAGAGAATTAGTGGTTTTTTGTAAAAAATATAGCCCGGGGAGAGGCTTGGGATTAATATTATTATAAGAATTTATCTCATTTCCACAGGAGTCAGGAATGAAACTATCCCCGGTAAAAGTGATCCCAGCGCTTATTGCGTTCGTGGTAACTTGCCTTTTCTGGTTTATTATTGCCCCGCCTGAAGGTGTCGACATCAATGCCTGGCGCTTACTAGGAATTTTCGTTGGTACTATCGTTGCCATTATCGGCAAGGCCCTGCCTATCGGTGGAGCTGCGATGATTGGTATTCTTCTCGTTGGGATCACTCAAGTGACCAATCCAGGTGAGCCTGGCAAGGCCATGACTGATGCTTTAAGTGGTTTTTCAAATTCACTTATCTGGCTTATCGGAATCGCCTTCTTTATCTCGCGTGGATTTATTAAAACAGGTCTCGGTGCCAGAGTTGCTTACTACTTCGTTAAGATGTTCGGAAAGCGCACCATCGGTATCAGTTACGGACTGTCATTTGCCGAACTAGTTCTTTCTCCTGTTATGCCAAGTAACACTGCCCGTGGTGGTGGTGTTCTTTATCCCATCAACCGCTCAATCTCTGAGTCAATGGGTTCTCTTCCTGATGAAGGCTCGAGATTGAAAGTTGGGGCTTTCTTAACTCTAGTGGCGTATCAAGTAAACATCATTACGTCTGCGATGTTCATCACTGCAACAGCACCTAACCCTCTTGTAACAGCAGGAATTAAGCAGGTTTCAAATATTGAAGTCAGCTGGAGCCAATGGGCCATTGCTGCGATTGTCCCAGGACTTTTTGCCCTTCTACTTATCCCGCTTATTCTTTATATGATTTATCCTCCGCAAATTAAAAACACTCCAAATGCGGCCGCACTAGCGACTCAAAAGCTCGAAGAAATGGGGGCAATTAAACTTGAAGAATGGATCATGGTTGGCGTGTTCTTCTTGTTGCTTTTTATCTGGGCCGGTGTCCCTTCTCTTATCTCAAGTGACCCACTTTTTAAAATCGATCCGACAGCAGGGGCCTTCGTAGGTCTTGGCGTTTTACTTTTCTCAGGTGTTTTAACTTGGGATGATTTACTAAAAGAAAAAGGAGCATGGGACACAGTAACATGGTTCTCTTCGCTGGTAATGATGGCAACCTACTTAAACAAACTGGGAATTATTAAATGGTTCTCTCAATTAGTTGAATCATCAATTTCTCATTGGGGATTAAGCTGGTTTCAAGCGGCCGCCGTTCTCATCTTAATTTACGTTTTCATTCACTACTTCTTTGCAAGTAACACTGCTCACATCTCTGCTCTCTTTGCTTCGTTTTTCGGAGTTGGTGTGGCCTTAGGAGCACCTCCTTTAATGTTTGGTCTTTTCTTAGGATTTGCTTCTTCACTTTGCGCTTCAATCACTCACTACGGAACAGGGACAGCACCGGTTCTTTTTGGACCAGGTTATGTCACTATGGGTGAATGGTGGAAGTACGGATTTGTGGTCACAGTACTTAACTTGATTATTTTTGGATTAGGATGTGCTGTTTGGTGGAAAGTTTTAGGATACTGGTAGAATAAAAAAAGCCCCGCATTGCGGGGCTTTTTTTTATTTAATTTTTTATTCTTCTGCTTCGTCGCTAGGTAACAGATCGCCTTCTAAAATCCCAAGGTCCTCTTGTTCCATGTTCATGTTTTCATGCTGATCTTTTTGGTCATAACAATAACTCTTCACCAGGTTGATTGGATTCACAAAAAAACCGTCTCTAATCACACCAAAATGAAGGTGAGCTCCCGTTGCATATCCAGTGCGCCCCACTTGTCCAATCTGATCTTCCATGCTCACACGCATTCCTACGCGCAGACCTTTTTGAAATTTCTTTAAATGGATATAAGTCGTCTGGTAGCCATTATCATGAAGGATGGTTACGAATTTTCCTTTTGAACGTGTTCTAGCGATTGTCACCACCTCACCTTCCAGGGCCGGGTAAACCGGAGTTCCACTTGGAGCGACGAAATCAATTCCATTGTGTGGTTGATGCCTTCTTGTCACCGGGTGCCTGCGATTAAGCTGGAATAAGCTTGAAACGCGGCTTGATCTCACTGGAGCATAAAAAGGTTTGTCTGCCAGTTCATAATCTTCCGAGAGAAGTTTCCAGGCAAACGTTTCAGGGTCAATTTTTAAAATCTTTTTTGAAAGAGCGTGACCGATAATAAGTGAAGCTTGAAGAACACTTCCTTGTTTAACCAGTCTTCCGTTTTCGTAATATTGTCTCACGTCCATGCTATAAGAAGCATTAGTGCGAAGACCTTTTGTTGTTGAGAAGTCTTCTTTAAAAGCTTCACTCATTTGAGTCGCAATTTTTTCCACGCCCACATCGTTCATTAATGTGTCGTAAAGTGTGCCGCGGATTTCGCCTTCAATTCTTTTGATCTCTGATTCAAAAACACCGTCAGACTTTTCAACATCAACTAACGAACCCGATTTCACGACAGTGTAGATGTCG
>CAXHHE010000023.1:0-18847 GCA_964016365.1 uncultured Bacteriovorax sp.
ACACAGAAGCCTTCGTCGGCAGCGTCAGATGTGTATAAGAGACAGCTTTTTGAAAGCGGAATGACGACTTCAAATTCCGGAAAAGCTAAGGCCATCAGTTTCGCCAAAGCTATATAATTTTCCAGCGGCCACATTTTCGTCAATCTCGTCGCCACCACTCCAAAAACAATTCTCGCTTTTTTAGCGTTGGAATTAAGGACATTCATTTTCGGTGGGTAATCCAAAAATGTTGGAATCTCTTTATCACCTAAAAAAGAATACACGCCATCCAGGTCTCTTTGAATAAGTGGCTTAATCACACCTTGATCGTGAACCTCTCCACCCTCTTTTAAATGGTGGTTGTGAGCGGTGTATTTAATCCCCATTAAAAAAGCAATCAGCTTAAAGGCCTTGGCCCCTCTCCCCGATTGGTGCATTTCATGGATGTGATCAATCTTAAGTTTTCTCAGGTCCTGGTAAGTTTTAAAGAAATCTTTAAAGGACTTTAGCGAGAGCGGGTAAATAGAATCTGCCGCTGTTTCAACATTCTTATAAAGCGGCGCTACCCATTGAGGAACAGCATAAATGATGTTAGCCTTGGGATACAATGCACGAGTGTAGGCAACCGAGCTAAGCCCCATAACGGAGTCGCCTAAAGCACGGTTTTTAACTAACAGAATGTTTGAAATTTTTCGCATTAGGTGCCCAAAAAGAGATACCAAAGATGAATAAATTAACAGTGGCCATCATAACTTACAACGAAGAGAACAACATTGAACGTTGCATCACTTCCGTTAAAGAAATCGCCGACGAAGTCCTGGTAGTGGATTCATTCTCTACAGATAAAACTGAAGAGATCGCTACCCGCCTTGGTGCCCGCTTTGTTAAAAATCCATTTGCCGGTCACATTGAACAAAAGAACTTTGCTTTAGATCTTTCAACTCACGATTACGTTTTGTCTCTCGATGCCGACGAAGCTCTCTCTCCAGAACTTCTTGCCCAAATAAAAATGGTCAAAAAGAATTTCAATATGAATGGTTACCGCTTTAACCGCTTAACAAATTACAACGGCCTCTGGGTCCGCCACTGCGGTTGGTATCCGGATACAAAACTTCGCCTGATTAAAAAAGGTAAAGCTCGTTGGGGTGGAGAAAACCCACACGATATTCTGCAAATGACCGTCAATGAAGGAACTGGCTTTTTAAACGGCGACCTTCTTCATTACAGCTACGACTCAATCACAGCTCACGTTAATCAAACAAATAAGTTCACGACAATCGCTGCTCACGCTGCTTTTAAACAAGGCAAGCGCTCAAGCGTGTTTAAAATTGTCACAAGGCCTGTCTTTAAATTCTTCCGCGATTATTTCATCAAAGGAGGATTTCTCGACGGGAGATATGGCTTCATCATTTGCTGTATCAACTCTCTCTACGCTCTTTTGAAGTACTCTAAGCTTCACGAGCTGCAACTTGGTAAAAAAATCTAGGACCTTTATGAAAATAGTTTTCTCTCACTCTGGTGTTCTTCCGGTCATTGGTTATGGTGGAATTGAACGCATTCTTTTCTGGCACATGGTGGAGCTTGCTCGCCTGGGCCATCAAGTGGTTTTAATCGGACACCCCGATTCAAAGGTTAAAGAATACGGCATCGAACTCATTCCCATGAAAATGGAAGGAAAAGAGTGGACAACACAAATCCCACAGGACGCCGACATTATTCACTTAAGCTACAACTATCGCGTGCCTGGAAACATTCCGACGATCATTACCGTTCACGGCAATGGGCAGCCGGGAGAGATTTTCGACAAGAACTCTGTTTTTGTTTCTAAAAGACATGCTGAAGTTCATGGTTCAACTCAATTCGTTCACAATGCCATCGACCTGGCCGAATACCCTTACAAACCAAAAGCTAAACGCGCATGGAATGATTTTCTCTTCCTGGCCAAAGCTTCATGGCGAGTGAAAAACTTAAAGGACTCAGTTAAGGCGGCAAGAAGCACTGGCAGGCATCTGCATGTTGCTGGCGGACGTTGGTGGGGACTGTCTCGTTACGTCCACAACCACGGTGTTGTTGGCGGTGATAAAAAAATGGAAATTATTAGAAATTGCGACTTCATGGTTTTTCCAGTTCGCTGGCCTGAGCCCTTTGGGATCGCTGTCATTGAAGCGATGTCACAGGGTTTACCTGTGATTGGTTCTCCTTACGGAAGTCTTCCTGAGTTGATTACGAAGGATGTGGGTTTTATCGCTCACAATTACCAAGAACTAGAAAAATTTGTGCGCGAAGATCACTCAACAACTTTTGATCCGGATAAAATCAGAAAGTATGTTGAAGACAACTTTAACGTGAATAAACACGCTTTAAGTTATCTGGAACTTTATAAAAGAGTGATCAATGGAGAGAGTCTGAATCAGACGAACCCCACTTTTCAATTCACTGAAAGGGCCGAGAACCTACTACCTTTTTAAAATAGAGTAGCTATGCCATTTAAAGAACATGTCGAGAACACACTTCGTATCAATCCAGAGCCGACACCGCTCTTTAAAATGCTCCTTTCCGCCTTGGCCATCACCACCCCACTAATTATTGGGCATTTTAACCATGAGCTTTTTGTCTCAATGTTTGGCTCCTTAATGGGTTTAGTTTTTTATCTTAATGATCACTTCGATCATTTTCTTGTTCGCACACGCCACCTGGTAGTCACTTTCATTCTTTTAATGATCAGCCTTAGCGTTGGAGCTGCTTCAGTCGGCAGCCTCTACACTATTGCTATCATCCTCTTTGTTTTAAGTTTCCTTCTGGGAAAATCAAAGGATTATGGAATTGAACTTGAGCGCATGATGCTTTTTATCACACTGCAATTTTTAACCGCATCAGCTGAAGTTGTGATTAAACTTAAACTCACTTCACTTCTTCTTTATTCGAGCATCGCTTTTTTAAATTACCTTTTTTGGGCGTATGTTATTTTTAAAATCACCAAGCATGAAACGAAGGCCACTGAAAGCAAAAGAGCGACAGTGAAAAAAATCATCGCTCACAACCGCGGGATTAAATTTCCTTTAGTATGCGCCATTTTTTCAACCATCGGTTACATTCTCGCTCAGGTTTTTGAATTCTCCCACGCCAACTGGATTGTCGGTACAGCGCTCATCGTGATTCTCCCCGATAGCTATCAGAGTATTTATAAGAGTGCTCAACGAGTCCTGGGAACTATCTTAGGCGTTGTCATTGCTTCAGTTATTTTAACTTATGCTCACAATCAAATGCTGCTTATAGCTTTTGTTTTTATCTGCTCATTCTTAATGCCATTGGGTCTTTCTCAAAACTATTGGGTTGGAAACATCTACATCGCGGCCATGATTCTTTTTTTCCTGGAAATCGCCGCTCCTCAATCAACGGCCACTCACCACTTAGCCTACTGGCGCGCTATCGATATCATCCTTGGATGTTCTATCGGAGTGTTAGCTGCGATTTGGTTAAAGCCAGACATCATTAAAAAGTCGATCAAATCTCTCAGACATTAATTTGTCACATTTGCGTTTTGTTTGGCCGATAAGACACCTAATTGGGGGTCTATGTGAAAATTAATCTACTTCTTCTTTCGCTTGCTTTGATGCAATCGACGGCCTTTGCTCAAGAGCAACTTCTGGATCAATACAATCAGTACCCAGGTCAACAGCAGCAGCAAGGCTCTCAGAAAGATTCTTTCAATTACCCGAGCACAAATCCTTACGGTGGTGGACTATTCGGAGGACTGGGGGGAATGGGAGGACTAGGTGGATTTCCAGGCACATCTTCGACAAAAATCAATCCTGAAGACTACCCACAAATCACAATCAAAATTAAAGACAGTCAGTCATCTGTAAAATGTAGCCTCGATAAAGAAGTTAAAATTTACGTTTGTCCTAATGGCGGTAAATCAATTCTGGTAAAGAATGGTCCCTATGGTTATACGGCCCTAACTAGAGATAAAGAAAATACCCCTTCATACGCTGCTGTTGAAAATGTAGAAGCTGATGGAAAAACGCTTTATGCAGCTCCGGTCTACCCTGGAACAATTGTGGGTGGAGGAATGATGGGCGGTTACGGCGGAAACGCGGCTCCTGTCAAATCTAAGGATCTAAACACTAAGTACAACGAAAGCGTCATGATGGTTGACGCCTTCTTCACCAATCCAGAAAACCGCGCCGATGAAACACTCAAAATGAAAGGCTCTCCTCAATACAAGGCCATTGTTCAGGCCTATATGCACGACAGAGAAGAACTTCATGCTGAACTCGACAAAGCTTACAGCGAAAAATCATATAAGGTTCAACTTTTTAGTGGACAAGAAATTTCGTGCGAGCGCGGTGACACTAGAGAGCTGACAAATCAGGAAAGAGATTATCAGCAGCAGATGAATTACCAAATTAAATGCGGAAGCTTTAAATGTGATCCTGTCACAATCGATGGGAAAACATACCAAGCGACGATGCTTTATGACTCTGCTCCCAATTCAATGATTCCCGGTAGCATTCACTTAATTGATGAAAAAGATGGAATTGGTCCTGCTGTCAGTATCAAAAAAATCATGTCTCCACATTTAGAAACACCATTACTGGATGTTCCTTACGATTATAAAAAGCTTCCAATGTACAGCGACTATATCAAGGCCAATGTCCCTCAATCTCTTGGGCAAGACCGCGATAAAGTTGTGACTTATAAAGATCCAAACTTTGAGCAGGCCCTGGTTTATTACAAAAATGTTTGTAAAGACAACAAAGCTCTAAACGAACTGGTTGAAGGAAAAAAGAAAGTTCTTAAAAAACTGGGCGATCTTGAACTGACCGAGTTTATACAAGTTGTCGGAAATGGAAACCTGGTCGGGACCTTTATCGATCCGAAAAAAGCACCTGAACTAGGATGTATCTACCAAGGTGTTTTCCTGAATGAAGAAGCGGCAAGAAATCTTGACCGCATTAAAAAGAACATTCACCCCGATAGAAATGTTGAACAAACAATTACCATGGATAGAGCAAGTGAGCTTTTCAAAAAAGCTCAGAAGATGGATGACATCGCCTGGAAGTATAAACCAGACGGTTGTTATGCCCGTGCTCACTTAATGGCGAGACGTTTTGAAGAAGAAGGTGTGCGCGTTGATAAGGTCTGGATCAAAGGTGATCTTTATGTTCCAGGAACAGAGCCACTTATTCAATGGAACTTCCACGTTGCTCCTATCGTTTATGTAAAAAACGCTAAAGGCGAAACACAAAAGATGGTTATCGATCCTTCTCTTTTTGATAAGCCAGTAACTGTTGAGGAATGGGACAACAAGATGTCAAAAAACACAGCTCGTGGTTCAGTTGTGACCGCTTTCCCTTTCCCGGAAAACGCAGCCCAAATGGAAAGATCAGCTCTAGCTTTTTCAAGTTCTGATCCTTACCTTCCTCGCGATAGCATTTATCTTTCAGAACAAGATAAAATGGATATGGCGAACGAAACAATGCAAATGTATAAACCACTGGAGCCAAGATAATGAAAACATCAATTCTTCTTTTAACACTAATGGTGTCATCTGTAACTCTTGCCCAGGAAGCTGCCAAGCGTGAAGAAAAAACCGTAGAAATCAAAGCTCACATTGCCAAGATGCTGATGACTCCTAAAAAAGTCTACCGCCTGGAATTAGTAGAACTTGCAGCTGCCTACTTCGCTGAAGAAAAGTTTGCACCTTGTCTGCAAAAAGCGATGAAGGAAAATAAAAAGGCCACTATGAAAGTGGCCGCGTACTCGCTTAGTGTTCTTGAATGTAAAGTTGAATAAAAAAGCCTGGCGCAGGCCAGGCCCTTTTCTAGTTGGCCATTAAAATGGCGCCTAAGTTTCCTGCACAATCAATCTTTTTTTGTTTCTTTAAGAAAAACTCCGGACAATCAATCCCTGTCAGTGTTTTTGTGTCTCCACTTAAACAGTTAGCGAACTTTAAGTAGTTCTTCCATGACTGCGATGTTGTTGGGTATGTTTTTCCAACATAAGAAAATGGGCTTACATACATTTCAGTCTGGCGCAATTCTGCGACAGGAATGTTGCTCATCTCTGAGAATTTCTTTTCAAACGCCGTGTAAAAGTTCTTAGCATATCTTTCGTAATCATTGGCATTCATCCACTCTGGTGGTTTATTTCCATGTAGAAGACCAACGGCCGATTGAACCTTACCGACGTGCACGTTTCCATCTTCCCATAAAGGCAGAAGGTGCTTGTATTTTGTATTATTAGCAAAGTCGGCCAGTAGATACGTATCCCCTAAGTCTCTTAAAACAATTCTTCCTGTTGGCTTCATATTTTTATCCAGCTCAACTAAGAAGTTTTGCGAGTGGGGCGAATCATACCAGGCACCAGTATAAGCAAAAAACTCGGCCAGGGCATTAGCCAGTGGCTGGTTGTAATGCTTATCCCAAAAGTCTGCCACATTAGTAGCGCCATTAAGCTTAGCAATTCTCGCTCCTTCTCCACTATGAAGAACCGAAAATCCCGGCATGTAATAGTGACCATTTTTAGGGACATCATTCAGAGAACGCATAATCATCCCCTGATCAATTTCTTTAATTCCCATTGCCAGTGGCTCATCCATAATAACCAGAGAGTCCGTCTTCATATTAGACATAACTTCTCCGATCCAGGCATTCATTCTGCGGACCTGCTGAGCATCTACCCATGTTTGTTTTTTATCTGTCCAGTTCCCACCTGTTTTATTAGTAGAAACCTTAAGTGAAAATGTCGCTCCATTTTCAGGGTTAACAATAATCATTGAACGAGATGCTGTCAGGTAGCCATCAAAAAACTTATGAGGTTCAGCATCGAGATTGTTTTTTTCTAAAAACTTTTTTACTTCCAAATGCCACTTGCTGTCTTCTGGATTGATAATCCAACGAACGTATTTTTCACCATTCTTTTCAAAAACCAGAGACTCAGTAATTGATGACTCCAGTGTATCATCTATACTCTGTTGAAGAATTTTTAGCGGGATTTCATAATGAAGAATCTCAATCACCTGATTTGACCTGGTCGACACAGCGTTGGCCTTTGTTTCCCACGTCACCAGCTGATGAGCATTCTTTGAAATCTGATAATCAGAAGCGATATCCCTATGAGGTGTGCTCTGGCAGGATAAGGTCGCCAGGAGAGCCAGGGATAATAAAGACGTTGTTATTTTTGACATAATATTTCCCGGTTAATTATTTAAAGAAGCAACGACGGCTTTTAATCTGTTTATATCTTTCTAACAGCTCTCCACTCGTCTCTGCCTTCTTTCTCAGAATGCGGTTAAAAGCTTCTTCTACTTTTAATTTCTCTTTTGCAGCTAGAGTTTCCACTTCACTTAGTGTCGAACTTATTTTTTGCACTTCTTGAGAAGAAAGATCTGAGGCCACTAACTTCCAAAGCTTATTAGGGTCAGAAGAGTCAAAAAGATTGGTTTTTCCATTTTTTGTCGAAAGGCGCTTAATTGAATTGGCCATAGATTTAAATTCATTGCTTCCGCTTTCATAAGAAGCAAGAAATAAGGCCAGCGTCTTTTCCTCAGCTGGAGAAACTACATCGGGAGTCACTCTCGAATAATCCCCTAATCCCAGGCGTTTAACCTTAGAAGCAATAAAATGCTGGAGGTCTTTTGGGTTAGAAGGAATCACATCATTAAGAAGCTTCATTGTTCCGGCATTTTTAATATTCTCTACTGTAAACTTAAAACCACTCTTACTTAAGCTCTCGCTCACGCAATCAGCACAAGTAATGATGACTGATTTCCCATGTCTATTGGCCAGGTAAATAATATTGTTGATTGCTTTGACCACATCTTCTTTTTTAATATCTGCTGAAGACTTGTCTAAAAGCATCTGTAACTCTTTTCTGATCCCTGCATCCTGTCCTGTAACTGGAAGTTTGCTAATGACATCAGAGAGTTCTTTTTTCGAGAGATTTTTTCCGGCCCCAAAAGAATTAAGAGAGGTAAAAACATAACTTTCCACCTGCTTGGCCTCAACTCCTTTGATTCCGTGGGAACTAAGAAGCTCTAGGAGACCGGAGCTACTCACCATATAATCGATGAGCTTTACCCCGGAAGCAAAAGCGGAGGATGAAAACACGAGCGCACATAACAAAGAACAGAAGATAAGATACCTTTTCATTAACGACTCCTCGCTGATTAATAATCAGTCCATAGGATTCGTTTCGGTGTGAATAGCTTTTTAGCTAACGCACTTTAGTCGGGTTAAAAATAAGATTTTTTATATCTTGAGAGGAAAAGAGGCCGAAAATAAAATGGATCTTATTTTCGGCAACTGTTTGGTATCTTAACGATTCATTAAAACTGATTTACGGATCAGATCGATCTTTGTGAAGTCTAACTCCACAACTCCCACTTTCACACCTTCTTGTAGATCAAGAAGAACTTCTCCCCACGGGTCCACAACCAGCGAGTGACCGTAAGTTTGCATTCTGTCGTTGTGGTGACCCCACTGAGCAGAAGCAATCACATAACACTGGTTCTCAATCGCGCGAGCGCGAAGAAGCGTATGCCAGTGGGCCCTTCCTGTCGGAACAGTAAAAGCTGCCGGGTATGTTAAAATTTGTGCCCCATTCATTCTGTAATGAAGCCCCATTTCTGAGAAGCGCATATCAAAACAAATCCCCAGTCCGACTTTAGTTGAACCAACTTCAACCATCTTATAATCTTTTCCAGGAGTGTAATTTTTTGCTTCTGAAATTTTTTTATCTGGAAGATCGCAGGCAAAAAGATTGATCTTATCGTAGTGACCAAGGTCTTTACCATTCTTATCAAAGTTATAGGCGCGGTTAACGACTTTGCCGTTTAATAAAGTTGCAGCTGAACCACCGATCTGGGCCATACCGAAATCCGTCGAAAGCTTCTGGATTTCTTTGTAGTGCTCATTGCCCTCTTCTACTAAGTAAGGGGTAGGAGTGATTCCATCGCTCATTGAATAGAAAACTTCGGGCATAAAGAATGCTTCGGCCCCTTGAGCTTTGGCCTCTTTTAAAAGACCTCTGATCGTCTCAAGATTCGTTTTATAATCAAGAACAGATGTTAGCTGTAATACTGCGATTTTCATTTAATGAATTTCCCAATTGCGTAGTAAGTAAATCCTTCTGCCTGAACTTTCTTCGTGTCGTACAGGTTTCTTCCGTCAAAGATAACTGGCCTGTTAAGTTTCGCTTTGATTTCTGAAAAATCAGGGGTCGTAAACTCTCTCCATTCAGTTACCGTGATAAGAGCATCAGATCCTTTAAGAGCATCGTACTTGTTGTCGAAGGCCTTAATTTTGCCTTCGCACTCTTTGTATTGACTCATTTCATGTAGGTAGTTTTCAGTTGCTACTGGATCAAAAATATTAATCGTTGCACCTGCTCCAATTAACTTTCTTGCCATCGCAATCGCTGCTGTCTCACGAACGTCATCAGTGTTTGCCTTGAAAGCGACACCCCAGAACGTGAAAACTTTACCTGTAAGGTTGTCACCGTAGTGTTTTTTTACTTTTGAGAAGACATAAGATTTTTGTTCATCGTTAACTTCTTCAGTTGCATTGATGATCTTTAAATCCATTCCGTAGTCTTCTGCCGTCGCCACTAGAGCTTTTACATCTTTAGGGAAGCACGATCCACCGTAACCAGGACCTGGGTACAGGAAGTGTCCACCAATTCTCTTATCAGATGAGATCCCTTTTCTTACTTCTTCGATATCTGCATTTGTTAAATCACAAAGGCGGGCAATTTCGTTAATGAAAGAAATCTTAGTTGCAAGAAAACAGTTCGCTGCATACTTGCTCATTTCAGCTGAAAGGTTGCTCATTCCGTAGATCGGGTTGCCTTGGCGGACAAGAGGAGCATAGAGCTCTTCCATCACTTTCATCGCCCCAGCATCCTGGTGACCGATGATAACGCGATCCGGGCGCATAAAATCTTCTACTGCTGATCCTTCTTTTAAGAATTCTGGGTTATTAACCAGGTGGAATTTTTTTGTCGTTTTTTCTGCGATTAACTTTCTAATTTCAACTGATGTCCCAACTGGAACAGTTGATTTGATAACAACGATCGCTCCGTCAGTTAAATTCTTGGCGACAGCTTCAGCAGCTGCACGAAGATATTTAAGATCAGCTCTTCCGTCATCTGCAGATGGAGTTCCAACCGCCAGGAAGATTGATTGGGCAGAGGCCACAGATTCATACCCTGTTGAGAAATGAAGTCTGCCCGCTTTAATATTTCTTTCCAGAAGTTCTGTTAACCCTGGTTCATAGATTGGTGATTTATGTGCTTTAAGCATCTCGATCTTTTTTGGATCGATATCAATACATGTTACATCGTGTCCGATTTCAGCAAAACATGTCCCGCTGACTAGTCCTACATATCCAGTACCAATAACTGAAACTTTCATATTGTCCCCTTCATAGATTTAGCAATTTCCCCCCTACAATAGCATTATGCGAGGGAATATGCTAAATTTTTATAGATGAAAACCACCTTCAAATTCCTCCTGGCCTTCGCCTTATGCTATTGGCTTTTTAAGAATGGTCAGCTGGATTTCTCTCTCGTAACAAAGACCTTGAATAGTGGTTACTTATGGGTGCTCGCTATAACCTTGTTGATTGCTCGCTTATTTATCGCCAACATCCGCTGCCAGATTCTTCTGGAAACAAAAAGTGAAAACAAAATCTCCTTTTCCAAGCTCTTTGCGTTTAATGCGATTGGTAATTTCTTTTCAGTGATTCTTCCCGGCTCTAGTGCCGGAGATGTCATAAAGTTTTTCTATTTTAGAAACCTGGATAAAAGCCTCTCGGCCACAACCGTAGCTTCCATTATCGCCCTTGATCGTTTTGTAGGACTGCTTGGCCTATTGGGGATTGGGATTTTTATTTGCTGTTTTCAATACCAAAGTATCATGGCACTCAACCCTGCACTCTTAACTTTCATCATCATGAATGTCGTTCTCTTTGCCGGGTTAGGAATTTTCATTGTCGTCATATTCAGCAACCTGATTAACAGAGAAAAGTTGGTTTTTAAGCTCACTCATTACCTCGCCAGATGGCCAAAGGTCCTAGGCCCTTTAATCGATATGCTTTCAATCCGCTTATCGTTTAAACCGTTTTTTTACACGTTCATGCTTAGTGTGCTTAATCAGCTGCTGCTTTTTATCTGCATCTGGCTTTTAATTAAGCCCTTTATTCCTCTGGATACTTCTGTGCTCAATATCTTCAGCATCCTTCCCATCGGAATGATCGGTGCAGCTCTACCTATCACGCCGGCAGGCTTAGGTGTGGGTCACGTGTTGTTTGAAAATCTATTTAAGATGTTACAAATTGATCATGGCGCTTCATTATTCAATTTATTCTTTATCGCCAATACGTTGGTGAATCTTACGGGAGTTATCCCCTACCTGTTCGTTAAGTCTGAACTTAAAGACAGGCAGGAGACACTTTAATCATTATCTATGCTGGCTTTCTTTCATCGAGTTAACCGAAGTTAAAATCGCTTCCTGAATCTGGTCTCTCATTCCCGTTACGTTACTTGAACTGTACGGAACCATAATCGTATTTGAGTGAGAGTTTTTACTCATGGCCTCTAGTGCATCATAGTGTTGAGTGATCAGAAGAATAGTCAGAACTTCTTCATTGTTAATGCCCGATTGTTTTAAATCTTCAATAGACAGTTTTAAACCAGAAGCAATTTCTTTTCTCTGGTTGGCCATACCAAGACCTTGAAGACGTTTACTTTCAGCGTGAGCTTCAGCTTGCATAACGATGCTGATTTTTTCAGCCTCTGCTTTTGCCATCGCTGCATCTCTTAATCTTTCGGCAGCGTTAATTTCGTTCATCGACTGCTTAACTTTTTCATCTGGATCAATATCTGTGATTAGGGTTTTAATAATCATAAAACCAAAATCATCCATCGACTCTTCCAGTGACTCTTTGACCGCTAAAGCAACAGTGTCTTTGCTGACGAATACATCATCCAGAGAAAGCTTAGGGATTTCCGAGCGAACAACGTCAAAAATATAACTTTCAATCTGCGCGATAGGATCAGAAAGACGGTAGTATGAATCGTGAACTTTATCTCTGATAATCTGATACTGAACTGAGACTTTTGTCCTGACGAATACGTTGTCTCTAGTTTTCGTTTCAACTTCAATATCCTGTTGAACGATCTTTAAATTTCTTCTGATAACAATTCTGTCGATAAACGGCAGCTTGAAATTCAGACCTTCATGGGCCGTGGCATGATACTTCCCCAGACGCTCGATAATAGCGGCCGTCTGCGAGTTAACAATGAATAATGAATCAAATAAGCAAATAGCGATAAAAATCAGAAGCACAATCAATAGTGGTTCCACATAGACCTCTCAAATTAGTTTCCTAGATCATAAACCTTGAGAGGCCTTCACAAAAGCCTTAATGCAAAAAATTAATTCCCTGTAAGATTCGACGCTAAAAGGAATTTAAGATGGGTGGCGAAGACCAATATGTCTGCTGGATAACTGGAAAATCAATTTAAAATCATCACTCCACTTGCGGTGAAGTTTTGACTTCATTTCAAGTCCTGGCTCTGCTCTCTTAAAAAGGTAATCAAACAATCCTGGCTCAGTCAGCACCATTGACTTCTTTAAAGCTGATGGAACTTCACTGCTTGTCGCAAACCACGAAACCTTTTTGGCCCCGATTGTTTTAAGCAGAGCTGGCGAATATTTTTTCGGGTCTCCCACAATCGCCACTTCTTCGGCAACCGGAAGCTCCCAAATATCATTCATGCGCAGGATGCGCTCTTTCATCACTAACGGATGAGTGCCGAAATACTCAACACACTTGTTTTTGCTGGCATTTTTCTGGCCTTTAGAAAGTTTTTCTTCCAGCACCTGGGCCTCATGATAAAGCTTCCCCATATCACGGATTTTTTCTTTATATGAGTCCTGCTCTCTCACGTGACCATAATGAAAAATACGCGCCTCTGTGAAGAAAACCTTCGTTTGATTTCTGAATCCTTGAGCATCACCCCATGATTCAATATTAGTTTTTAATTTGATGGCCCGGATTTCATGCGGATACCATTTTTTAGAAACGGCCACATGATGATGAGTCTGCCAGAAATGGAAATAGCGAAATGAAATCGCATCACAACCTGTTCTCTGGGCCTCTTCGATATCTTTAATTAATCTATCGTAATCGTCTTCATGCAAAACTTCATCGGCCTGCAGGTAAATTCCCCATGCATTGTCTTCCTGGCCATGATCCTTTCTCAAAGCTTCAAGAGCTTTGTTGGTTTCAACTGAAAGCACGAGTCCCTTTTTCAGGGCCATATCCCAAGTGCTCGGTATAATTTTTACGCCGGGAATTTTTTGTGATTCTTCCAGAGAGTTGTCATCACCTTTGTCCAAAGCAACGTAAACTTCCTCGGAGATATGAGATAATGACGTGAACGATTCTCTAAAAGAGTAATCATATTTCACGCCATTTCTTAATAAGGTAAAACCGTATAGCTTAACTAAATTTGAAGATTTTTGTGGCATCGACGTGTCCGTAACGGATCCACTTCGTCTTAAAAGATTCAATCTTCAGAAGGAATTTTAATTCTTCACCTGGGTTTTTAAGCTTTCTGACTTTTTTACATTCTTTCTTCAAAATACCACGCACGTCTTTTGGAATAACACATAGACCTTGCATTAAGTAATTTTGATTTTCATAAGTCAGAACGCGCCCAACGAAAATATCATCTTTAATGATTGATGGAAGCGACTCTCCTTTTGGAAGAGTGATTTTTTTATCGTGAAGCATATCGTACAGAGTATCGTATCCTCTGAAGTTTTTACCGACATACTCAAATAGAGAATAGTTAACACCAGAAAGAGATTTCGCCAGGAAATCATCTACCGGGTTGTTGATCAGGTAATCGCTGATAACGGTTCTCGTTCCGCGCATTGAAATAAACTGAAGAACATACCACTCGTTAAACGAGTTCATACGCGCTTCAAAATCATCATCGTCGTCGTTAGCTTGACCAGTGATTGTGAAATACTCTTTCTTAGCTTCTAAAAGCGTGTCGTAATGTACACCTTGTGTATAGATGTCCAATGCTTTTAAAAAATGTTCTTTTAACAGTGGGTGCATATAATCCTTTATATAACCTAAAAACTATTCATCAGTTGAAAGAACAGCGAGGAACGCTTCTTGCGGAACCTCTACAGATCCTACCATTTTCATGCGCTTCTTTCCTTCTTTTTGTTTTTCTAGAAGTTTGCGCTTACGTGAGACGTCACCACCATAACACTTGGCAAGTACGTTCTTACGCAGGGCCTTGACTGTTTCTCTTGCAACTATTTTAGCACCAATTGCGGCTTGTACTGCAATATCAAATTGTTGGCGATCAATTAATTTTTGAAGTTTCTGCACAAGGTCACGACCCTTATAGAAAGAATTGTCGCGGTGACAAATAATCGACAGGGCATCTACCTTATCCCCGTTCAATAAAATATCTACTTTAACCAGGTCAGCCTCTTTGTAATCTCTGAACTCATAGTCCATTGAAGCGTACCCTTTCGTTAAACCTTTTAGCTTATCGTAAAAGTCAAAAACCATTTCTGATAATGGAAGATCGTAAATAACTTGAACGCGGTCTTCAGTAATGTATTTAATTTGATCCTGAATCCCACGGCGCTCTTCACACAGAGTGATCATGCGTCCTACGTATTCGTTAGGAACGTGAATCGACAGACGAACCATTGGCTCAGAAATAGATTCAATCTCTCCAACTTCCGGCATCTCTGACGGGTTAGAAATCATCAGGTCTGTTCCATCAGTCTTCACAACTTTGTAACTCACCGATGGAGCTGTTGAAATCAGGGCCAGACCAAACTCGCGCTCTAGTCTTTCCTGGATAATGTTCATGTGCAGAAGTCCTAAGAATCCACAACGGAAACCAAATCCAAGAGCAGCTGAACTCTCTGGCTCGTATGTAAATGAAGCATCGTTAAGTGCTAACTTTTCAAGAGCTTCTTTTAGATTTTCATAATCAGGAGACTCAACAGGAAAGATACCACAAAAAACCATGGGTTTGACTTCAACGTATCCAGCGAGATTTGGAGTCTCTTTTTTGTTGGCATGAACAACAGTGTCGCCAATATGAACGTCACGAATAGTTTTAATACCACAAATTACCATCCCTACTTCACCGGCCGTTAATTCATCAAGCTCAGTGAAAAACGGTGAGTTCACCGCTAATTTTAAAACTTCGTATTCCTGGCCTCCGGCCTTAAGGAAAATCTTCTCGCGTTTTTTTAATGTTCCTTCAACCACTCTCACCAGGATAACTACACCTTGGTAAACATCAAACCATGAATCGAAGATCAGGGCCTGAAGAGGGTTGGTTGACTTTCCAGTTGGCGATGGAATCTTTTGAACGATTTGTTCTAATAACCCTTCGATCCCGATTCCCGATTTTGCCGAAACCTCACAAGCATCACTTGTGTCGATTCCGATAATGTCCTCAACTTCCTTCTTCACTCTCGGAGCGTCGGCGTGAGGTAAATCAATTTTGTTAATAACTGGAAGGATTTCCAGGTTGTTGTCGATGGCCATATAAACGTTGGCCAGAGTCTGAGCTTCCACTCCTTGAGAGGCGTCTACTACCAGGAGAGCTCCGTCACAAGAAGCTAAAGAGCGCGAAACTTCGTATGAGAAGTCTACGTGGCCCGGAGTATCGATCAAATTGAAATAATAAGTATTGCCATCCTGCGCCTTATAAGGGATACGAACAGCTTGGGCTTTAATGGTAATTCCGCGTTCGCGCTCTAGATCCATGTTATCGAGTAAGCGGTCTTTTTTCTCACGATTTGAGACGGCGTTTGTTGCTTCCATAATACGATCAGCGAGAGTCGATTTCCCGTGGTCGATGTGAGCAATGATAGAAAAATTGCGAATAAATTTTTGATCCATAAATCCCTAAAATTAAAGATAGCAATCACCATAGCATTAGATACTTAAAAATTGAATTTATTATACGAAACTTAGGGCACCTTTCATGAAAAACAAGTTCGAAATCCAGCATATTGATCCTATTGGGCAAGGCGTTTCTAAACAAGAAGGCAGTGTAACCTTCATAAAAAAAACCCTGCCAGGGGAAAAAGTCACTGCGGAAGTGTTCTCTTCAAAGAAAGGGGTTCAATTTGCTAAGCTTTGCGACGTATTAACTCCATCACCAGAGAGAATTGCACCACTATGCCCGCACTACAGCGAGTGCAATGGCTGTGATTTCCAGCACACTAGTTACGAAAAGGAACTTGAATACAAAAAAGCAGCTCTTGCTCGCCATATGTTCAAATTCCCGGAAGTGCCAGTGACTGTTCACGGGGCAAAAAGGAGACTTTCATACAGAAATCGCATTCAGCTTCACTATGATAAAAAGAAGAGACAGCTCGGTCTTTTAAACTATAAAAACGAAATCATTCCAGTTCCTGAATGTAAGATTATCGAGCCAAGTGTCGCCTATGAATTGCGCGCTCTTTACGCTGCTGAGAACTGGTTAAAGCTTGTGACAAAAGAGCCGGTTTCCGGCCATATCGAACTTTATTCAAGAGACAATCACACTGGCGGGCACAACGTAAAAGTGTCAGTGAATTACCCATACGCCAATGGCGGTTTCACCCAAGTAAACGCAGAAATGAACGAGCGCCTTCGCGTTTGGATCGAAAAGAAGGCCCTTGAAATCATTCCTCCAAAGGCCGTCGTATACGATCTTTTCGGTGGAAATGGGAACTTGAGTGTGAAGTTTAAAAACCCGACACTCGTGGTGGATAAGTACCGCACAACTCCTCAAGCTTCGGCCCACCAGAAGTTCTTTTCTCTCGATTTATACGACCAAAACGCTGTAAGAAGCCTCATCGCTCTTAAAAAAGACGGTTATCCTCGTCCTGATTGGTTAATTATTGACCCTCCTCGCTCTGGATTAAAAAATTTACAAGATTTTTTAAATGAATTTAAACCTGCTGGATTTATCTTCATTGCCTGTGAAGCGACTAGTTTCACTCGAGATACACTGGGGGCCTTGAACAATTACGATCTTCAGAGCGTGGAAATATTCGACCTTTTCCCTTCAACACAGCATTTTGAAACAATCGGGATATTTACAAGAAGAGCTTAGAGCGATTAAAATAGACTCATATCTTAATGGATTGAGATGTGAGGATCCCATGTTAAAAAAAGCGTTATGTTTAACTCTTACTGCACTTGCTGTTGCTTCTTGTTCAAGTAATCAACTAAAAGACCAGACTGTTGAAGAAAAAAAGGCCGAAGTTTATTACGGTCGCGGAACAGAAGAATTAATTTCTAAAAACTACGCTCAGGCCCTGACTTACCTAACTCAGGCCAGAGATCTAAATCCAAAAGATTCACAAATCAGAAATAATCTTGGAATGGCCTACTATTTCAGAGAGCAACCAGTCCTGGCCGAAAATGAATTAAAAGAGGCCATTAGCATTGATCAAAAAAACAGCGATGCCAGAATCAACCTTGGTTCTCTGTACATGGAAAAGAACAGGCTTAAAGAAGCGCGTGAGCAATTTGAGCGCGTAGAAAAAGACCTGACTTTCAATAATCAATTTAGAAACTACTACAACCTGGGAATCCTTTCGCTTAAAGAAGGCGACAGACGTTCTGCTTTTGAGTACCTGGCAAAATCAGTGAAAGAAAGAGAAGACTACTGTGCTGCTCACTACAAGCTTGGTGAAATGTATGCGGAAGAATACCGCTTCTCTCAGGCGCTTGAATCATTTAGAAATGCCGGAAAAGGAACTTGCGTAAAAGAGCCTGCTCCGTATTACCAACAAGCGCTAACACTTATCAATTTAAATAAACCAGCAGAAGCAAAAAGAAAGTTACTCGAAATTACAGACAAGTTTCCATCAACTCGTTTTAGCTCGATGGCCGTTGCTCAACTTCGCAAGCTGGAAAGTATGCCGGAAGGCCAATCATCAACCAGAGCCTCTCAGACTGAAGTGATTAAAGAATCACGTGCAGTCGAGACTCCGAACTTTTAAGAAACTATGACGGAAGAAAACAATACACCTGAAAATGAAATCAACACAACGCCAGTACAAGAAACACCTGTACACGTTGAACCAAAGTTAACGATCGGACAACTGATCAAAAAAAGCAGAGAAGATAAGGGACTTAGTTTAAAAGTCATCTCTCAGCAAACGAAAATCCACATTGGACTACTTGAAAGTCTGGAAGCTGACGAATTTGAAAAACTTCCAAGCAAAGCTTATGTCCGTGGTTTCGTAAAATCGACATCAAAAATCCTGGGAATCAACCAAGAGATGGCCCTTGAGCTTCTTGATACTGCTTACGCTAAAAGTGCACCTCAAATGCACCATCCTGTTCCCAATCAGGAAATGAAAACGGAAGCTGCAAGAAACACTCTTTCGGCAATTACGACAACTCCACTGGAAACGGTAAAATCAGTAACAGCTTCTTCAACAGTTTTTCTGGCGAAGTCAGCAGTCGTTATCCTGATTGTAGGGATCGTTGGATTCAATGTTAAAAACTTCCTGGAAAAATCTTCTGAAGAATCAGAAGTTAAACTCCCTGAAGTTCTCTCTACTCTTCACAAGAAAAAAGCACCAGCACCTAAGCCGGTTGCTAAAGTTGAACCAGCTGAGCCTAAAAAAGAAGAGCCGATTCAAGTTAACTTAATTCAGGACAAAAACCCAAAACCTGCTGACGTCACTGTTAACGATATTAATCTTTCAACGATCTCTATTGCTGAAAAGCAATTCGCTGAAGAGAAAATGGAAAACTGTCTCTTATACACATCTCCGAGCCCACGAGACGCTCAGTTATCT
>CAXHHE010000024.1:0-18634 GCA_964016365.1 uncultured Bacteriovorax sp.
AACTGAGCGTCTCGTGGGCTCGGAGATGTGTATAAGAGACAGGATGTGAAGAGCGTCAGTGGCCTTATCACCAATTTTCACCTCCCCGAATCTACACTTCTTATGTTAGTCTCAGCTCTTATCGGTAGACCAAAGACGATGGAGCTTTACGAACTCGCAGTAAAAGAAAAATACCGCTTCTTTTCTTACGGCGATGCCATGTTGATTTTAAGGTAATTATGACAACTGAAAAAAAGATATTTAAAAAAATCGCTCAATCAAAAAAGGCCCGCGCAGGTGTGATTACAACTGCTCACGGAGAAATCGAAACGCCGATTTTTATGCCGGTAGGGACTCGTGCTTCTGTTAAGACAATGTGGCAGGAAGAACTTGAAGAGATGAACGCTCAGATCATTCTGGGGAACACGTATCATCTTTATCTTCGCCCAGGTCATGAGCTGATTGAAAAAGTTGGTGGAGGCCTTCATGGTTTCATGAAATGGGACCGCGCGATTTTAACTGACTCTGGTGGGTACCAGGTTTTTTCACTTTCATCGATGAACAAAGTCACTGAAGAAGGAGTGACTTTTCAATCGCACTTAGATGGATCAAGACATTTAATCTCTCCAGAGAAATCAATGGAGATTCAAAGAGCACTAGGTTCAGACATCGTGATGAACTTTGATGAGTGCCCGGCACTTCCAGCGACAAAAGATCGCTTAAGAGAAAGCATGGAGCTCACTCTTAGATGGGCAAAACGCTGTCGCGATTACCAACTTAAAGATCACCAAAATCTTTTTGGGATCATTCAGGGGGGATTGCATCATGATCTCCGAACTGAGTGTATGGAAAGATTAAAAGAAATGGACTTCGAAGGTTTCGCCCTTGGGGGACTTTCTGTCGGTGAAAAAAATGAAGAGATGGTTAACTTCTTAGATAATTTTGTGCACACGATGCCTGAAGATAAACCGCGCTATTTAATGGGCGTTGGGAAGCCGCTAGACATCTTAAACGGAATCCGCGCAGGGATTGATATGTTCGACTGTGTTCTTCCTACGAGAAATGCCAGAAACGGGCAGTTCCTCACAAAGGGTGGGCCTTTAAATATTAAAAAAGAACGCTTTAAAGAGGATCTTCTTCCGCCAGATCCAGAATGTAATTGTAAGGTTTGTCGCAAATACAGCCGTTCGTATATTCGTCACTTGTTTACAGTGGGAGAATATCTCGCAGGCAACATGATTACGTATCACAATTTATTTTTCTATCTGCAAATGACTCGTGATGCAAGAGAGGCCATTAAGGCAGATAAGTTTGACGAGTTTTACAGTAAGTTTTATAACTCTTACACATCAAACATGTGGAGCTGAAAAAACATTCCAGTGGAATGTTTTTACTACTTTATGACAATTAATACACTGAATTCTGCTTTAAGAGTTCAGCTACATAATAAGGAATCAAAATGTTAAAATCACTTTTAGCTATCGTAGCACTTTCGTCAACTAATGCTTTTGCACAAGCTGCAGGTGCCGCTCCAGCGCAAAACCCAATTATGCAGTTTCTTCCGCTAGTTGTTGTCTTTGTTATTTTCTATTTCTTTATGATCAGACCACAGAAGAAAAAATATGAAGAAGAGCAGGCCCTGCTAGAAAAACTAGCAAAAGGGGATGAGATCTATACCAAATCTGGCCTTATTGGGACAGTTTATGGAATTACTGATACAGTAGTGACTGTAGAAGTTTCTGAAGGCGTACGTTTCAAAGTTTTAAAGAACCAGATTGGTGGTCTTTATAAAACTCTTACTGAGTCTGCTAAAAAATAAAACCACGGAGTTTATATGTTTGGATTAGGTGCTGGTGAATTATTATTAATTTTTGTGATCGCGATCCTGTTTTTAGGGCCGAAAAAGATCCCAGAACTAGCCAAAGGTCTTGGTCAAGCAGTGCGTGAATTTCAAAAGGCACGCGACGAAATGATGAACGAGATCAACAAGCCTCATACCCCAGCTGAGCAGGGGAAAAAGGCAGACGTAGAAGTTGTTGCTCAAAAAGTCGAATCACCTGAAGCCAAAACTGACTCATCTGAATCTACAAAAGAGTCGTAAAACCGTTCTTGCAATTTCATAAATATATCAACTATACTTTCTGGTACATCCAGAAAGTATAGTTACTTTTGTCTATTAAAAGGGAGTTTTTTGATGAAGACCAACTGGTGGGTACGCTTCAGTGTACTACTCGTTCTTATTGCCGCAGCGGTAATCGTATTACTACCAACAGTGATGAAGTTTGATGAAAATGGATCTTATCCGGTCAAATCAAAAATCAATCTAGGTCTAGACCTTCAAGGTGGTCTATACATGGTTCTAGGGATCGACTTTAAAAAAGTTTATCGCGATGAAATCCAGACAAGTGCCAGGAAGATTGAATCACTTCTAAAAGATGAAGAGATCGGTATGACTATCGGTGCTCTTGATGCTACAGACCCAATGGACCCAAAACAGGCCATTGCTCTTAACAAAGCTTCTGACATGGAAAACGCTAAGAAAAAAATTAAAGCGGTTTTCGGTAACACAATCAGAATCACGAAAGAAGAAGGCGACAAACTAGAAATTGCTATGGCCCACGCGGTTAAGACTCAAATTGAGCAGCAATCTGTAGGTAAATCAATCGAAGTTATCAGAAACCGTATCGATGAATTCGGGGTTACAGAACCAGAAATCATCGCTCAAGGTGAAGATAGAATCGTTGTTCAGCTTCCAGGTGTTCGCGATATCGAAAGAGCAAAAGAACTTATCGGTAAAACTGCTAAGCTTGAATTCAAAATCGTAAACGACACGATTCCTCCACAAACTCTTCAGGCGTGGATGGAAAAAGCAAAAGCAGCTGGTATTGTTTATAAAAAAGGTGAGCGTTTCTCTGAATACATCAAAAAGATGAACGAATTCCTGGTAAAAGACATTCCGGAAGGGCATGAGCTTGCTTTTGAAAAATCTCCAACTCACGATGAGTCTCTTAATATTCCTTACGTGATTGAAGCGACTCCAAGAATTACTGGAGATGACCTGGCAGACGCCCGCGTTCAAATCGACCCACAAAAAAACCAGCCATACGTTTCTATGGAATTTAAAACTCAAGGTGCTAAGCGCTTTGAAGAAACAACTGGCGCAAACGTTGGCCGCAGAATGGCTGTTGTTCTTGACGGTAACGTTTACTCAGCTCCGAACATTCAAGGGAAGATTGCTGGTGGACACGCTCAGATCACTTTAGGTGGTGGAGCAAACTTCAATAAGACAATGACTGAAGCCCGCGACCTTGCTCTTGTACTAAGAGCTGGTGCTCTTCCTGTTCAGCTTGATTTCCTTGAGCAAAGAACAGTTGGTCCAAACCTTGGTAACGACTCAATTGAAAAAGCAAAAATTGCTTCTTTCATCGGTTGTGGTCTCGTATTCTTATTTGCCCTTGTTTATTACAAGTTCTCAGGTGTGATTGCGATCGTGACTCTTTTATTAAACGTTCTTTTCACCGTAGCTATCTTGGTTGCGATTGATGCTACACTTACCCTTCCAGGGATTGCAGGTATCGCGCTGACAGTAGGGATGGCCGTCGACTCCAACATTATTATCTTTGAGAAGATCAGGGATGAAGTCAGAAAAGGAATCAGCAGCTACAAAGCTTTCGATATGGGATACAACTCGGCCCTTTGGACGATTCTTGATGCTCACATCACTCAAGCTGCAGCAGGTTTCTGTCTACTGAACTTCGGTACAGGACCAATCAGAGGTTTCGCGATCACGCTTTTAATCGGTATCGCGGTTACGGTATACACAGCGTACTATGTTTCGAAAATCCTATATGAACTATATATGGAAAAAACAGACGCTAAAGAACTGAGTATTTAATTTAAAGTTTGGAGTAATTCTATATGATCGAGTTAATTAAACACGGTACGACGATTGATTTCATGGGGAAACGTAAATACGTTATGACGTTTTCTCTGATTATCACTTTGATTTCTCTTTATGGGATTTTTTATAAGATGGATTATGGTGTCGACTTTAGAGGTGGTGCTGAGGTTCAGACAAAGTTTGCTAAAGAAGTTCACCTGGACACAGTTCGTGATGCTCTGACAAAGTCAGGCTTTCATGAGGCGAGCGTTCAGACTATCGGCCAGCCTCAGGACAACGAAATCCTTATTAAGGTTTCTGCTGATGAAGCTTCACTAAACGCAACAACAGAAAGACTGACTCAGGCCCTTCACACATCTTTTGCTGACAACACGGCGGAGATCAGAAAAGTAGATATCGTTGGTCCAAAGGCCGGAGCTGAGCTTCGTATGTCTGCGGTGAAAGCGATGTTTTGGGCGATTTTATCGATCATGGTATACATGGCGATTCGTTTCGACTTCCGTTATGCCCCAGGGGTAATGGTTTCACTTCTTCACGATATTATCATTGTTGCCGGGATTCTATCATTCGTGGGGTCAGAGTTCTCTCTACACACGGTAGCAGCCCTTCTATCAATCATCGGTTACTCAGTTAACGATACCGTTATCGTTTACGACCGTATCCGTGAGCACGAAGACCATGGAGATCAGACGAAGAGTTTAAGAACGCACATTAACGATGCGGTAAACGACACGCTTTCAAGAACGATCCTTACTTC
Organism: uncultured Bacteriovorax sp.; assembly: GCA_964016365.1. GTDB lineage: Bacteria > Bdellovibrionota > Bacteriovoracia > Bacteriovoracales > Bacteriovoracaceae > Bacteriovorax. Next base: position 4,638 of record CAXHHE010000024.1, read on the forward strand.
GGTAGCGACTCTTCTGGTAGCGGCTTCGATGTACTTCTTCGGTGGTGCGGCCCTTAGAGATTTCTTCCTTGCGATGTCAATTGGTATCATCTTCGGTACATACTCTTCAGTTTATGTTGCCGCTTCAACGACTCTGTTTATTGATGAACTGACAAGAAAATCGAAAAGTGGAAATGCACAAAAAGCTACAGCTTAATTTATTTTATCTTCTTATAATGACAGGCCTCCTCTCATGGGGAGGCCTGTCTTTTTCTCAAGACCCAAAAACACAAGATTCAAACCCCACAGCAGAGACCCAGGAAATAGAGGAGCACGACACTCAAGACCTGGAGAAGCTTTTAAAGCGCTATAACACTGATTCTGAAAAGGTTTTGGAAGACTCTGGCAAGATCCACAATATCCAGCAAGAGGCGGCCACAACGGAAGTTAAAGAGGCCGACATTGAAGAAATGCGCCCGAGCTATATTCTTGAAAAGGCCAAAGAGGAATCAATCCAAAGAGCTCGTCAGTACCAGGCCAAAAAAGAAGAAGAGCTTCAGAAGGCCAACGCATCCTATGCTGAATCTGTCAGAGTGGCGCTAGAGCCGCTACAGAAGCTTTCTGAGGCAGAACTTTTAAAACGTCTGGATGAAGGAACAAAAGAGTCTCCTGTTCGCCCTTACATGGATCAATTTCCCAATATTACCCTGTATGCCGTTCGATTAATCAAAGACAAGGAGAGTATCCCGTCTGTGGTTAAGATCGTCGAAAATAAAGAGCGTCTTATCCAGTTTGGAAGCGTGATGCTCTTTACTATTATTTTTGGTTTTATCTTAAAGCGAATCATGCACCGAGAGGGCAGGTCTTTTATTAAGGCCACTTTTTACTTCTTAATCCGTGTGACTTTTATGATGGCCCTGAGAATAGGAGTGGTTTACTACTTCTACGCAAAGGAGCTCACGCCGGCGGCGAAGGTCTTCAAAAAAACATTTCTTTAGAATTTAAGATTTAGGCACACAACCAATGCGCTTATCAGTCGTCGCTTCAGTTGTCGCTTGCCCTGTTGGAACGTTACCGTTTAGCGTACTTGGAGTGCGCACAGTAAAGAGCTTTCTTCCCCCTTGAGTCAGAGGATCAGCTGTCGTGCTCGTTGGCCAGTAGAAATAAATAGTCTTCGTATGCATTGCCGCTGCGTCTGCTTTAATCTTGATCCCGTTTTCAATGTAGAAACCGTAATTCTTTAAAGTCGTCTCGCGGACAAACATTGTTCCGTATAGCGTTTTGTAAGTCGATCCATCCTGAATAGTCTCAGCTTCTTTTTCTGCCAGGTATAGACCTTCAGTATCGTCCATAAACTCACCCAGAAGATTTAAGAGTGGTTGAGTCCCGTTAAACTGCGTGGCCGTCGGACAATAAGTCTTTCCAGTCGTCGCATCAGAGAATGGCACCATAATGTATCCAAGTGGGATATTGGCGCTTGCAGTAGATGTCGTCGTCGGACGGTTTGGATAGCTTAGAAGTCTGAAGAGATCGATTGTTGCAGTGATGTTGTAATCACTTAACAGGCGCTCTTCTAATGTTTTATTGATTGTTAGTTTATTGTTGTTTTCGGCCTTCGCCACAAAACGAGTGTCGGCCTTATCCCACATTGAGTAAGCACCAGGAATCAACTCCAGACGATCCCATTCTGCAGAGTCAGTCACTCCGTGAAGCTGTTCATCGTGACAGACTACTTGGGATTGGTTTGTTCCTCCTGCAGGAGGAATTGGTGCTGGAGTTTCATTGGCCGCAAAATAATAGAAGATACGGGCAAATGTCGTTCTGATAATATTACCAGAGTTATCGACCTTTCCACCATAAGTCATACATGTATACTGATTGATCGGTGTAACTTTTAGAACACCAGTTGTTGAATCTGTTGGCTGGTTGATTCTTCGAATTTGGAACTCTTTAGATTTGGCATTTGAACCGGCCCTTGTTTCTTGAATCCATAGAAGCCAGGTTTTATTTTTAGTCAGTGTTGAAACGTTGGCACTAAAAGAGTTTGATCCAGCGCTTGTGTTCATTTGAAGACTAACTGTATTTGTTCCATCTGTGGCCATCAATGAACAGCCTGGAGTTGTTTGATCTTCTGTTAACTGAACAGTACACCAATTGTGAAGGTTCCCAATTTTTGTGTTCAGAGCAATGTCCGTTCCCATGATTGTATTTACATATAACATCGGCTGATCTGTAGGTGTCTTGGCCGCACAAAAGCTTTCGCAGTTATTGACGATATCCGATTTTCCACTAATACATGAACAGAAGTCACTCTTGATATCAATGGCCTCTGTTGGTCGTTCGTCCTTAATGACGTCGGCCACACAAATGTTTGCCGAGTTGTTGATTCTTGCCAGGATGTCAGTCGCACTTACACCATCAATCGTATAACCTTCAGAGTCCACCAGTTCTTTTTTTACATCAGAGAGTTCAGTAAGACTCGCCAGGTGGTAGCCATCAGAACATGCAGAGGTACAGGTGTCGTAAGGTTTAGAGTAGATGAGGTAACTTGATTCGCAACCACTGTTGCCTGTCGTAGTAGAGAAATCTTTTACATATCCTTTTCTTTTTGCCACAGACTGATCACCAATACATGAACTCACAACCACAAGAGTTGCGGACATAATCAGGACAGATAAAAAGTTTGCAGGCAATTTTATCTTTTTCATAAGAGGATATTAAAGTTCTCCAAATTCCTAGTTAGTTAATCGACTTCTGCGTTTCAAACTTTAATGCTTTTAATTAACTCCATTTTAGGCCCGGGTAGGCGTTTGCCTTAATAAAAACGAAAACTAAGGATTGATTCTATGATTTTAATAGGTTAGCCTATTTATAGCTGGCAGTGAGATATTGGAAGATGCCTTAATTTAGAGGCTAACTAAAGTTTCTTTTTGATCTAACCGATAGAGATCACATAGCATTTAATTACTCTAAGGAGACAGGCCATGACTAAGGCAGATTTGATTGCAGCTCTTGAAAAACAAGCTAACCTTACTCACAAGCAAGCTGAGACAATCATCAATATCACATTCGACAGCATGATTAAGGCGCTTTACGAGGACGAGAGAATCGAAATCAGAGGCTTCGGGTCATTTGCTAACAGAAACTATAAAGCGTACGAAGGACGTAACCCTAAGACCGGGAAAATCGTAAAAGTTCCACCTAAGAAAGTACCATTCTTCAAAGTTGGTAAGGAACTTAAAGAGATGGTGGATGAAGGCAAGGATAAGTACGTTATCCGCGAAGCATAGTTTTTTCTTTAAAAATCATTGACATATGAGGGGCGTTCTAGCAGAATGCCCCTTATCTTTTTAATTCCTTGGAGACGTGCCAGAGTGGTCCAATGGAACGGTTTGCAAAACCGTAAAGCCGGCGGTTCAAATCCGCCCGTCTCCTCCAGAAAATTACTTTAAATTCTAGCGGTTAACCCCGCATACTTGGTCAAAATCGTTGGGTGCAGAATGGGTGCACATTATTGTGAATCTGTTTCACACCTGGCGATTTTTATCGTCACTCTAAATCTACATCGGTTCCCTAATAACTCATTCTCTGAGGGGGGGAATTATGATCGCTCTACATTATTCATCGTCTTAATCAAGACCAATTTCAAAAACAATTAACAACACGGATGAGCTGCGTTTTCGCGGCATGGACTTTTATTACTTTCGATGAGGGAAGAGGATGGAAACAGTTACTATTGAGATTTTAGACTTTGATAATTATAACCCAAAGCGCGATCAGAAAACTTATACGTGGTGTAGGCTCGACAACAGTTTGCTTTCGGGCCCAGAGTTTTCTCATTATACGGCCAGTCAGTTGCTGGTTTGGATCAGTATTATTTCGGAAGCATCCAAGAAAAAGCAAAAGATAATCAAACTAAAGATTGGTTACTTGAAAAAGACTGCGAGAACAACGGCAAAAGTTGCGATTCAGACTTTGGAATTTTTAGAAAAAGAGAAATATATTCGAATACTTACAGAGGAAGTGCGCGCGGATGGTGACGCCGTTGGGTTCCAAGAAAATATTTCTACTACACCTACGTACGAACGTACGTTACGTACGAACGATACGAACGATACGAGCGAGAGTCCCATAACTCAGGATGACGTGATTCAATTATTCAACGACATCGTTGGTGATCAAGGGAGAGTGCAGAGATTTCCTGGGTACCATCTTCCGCCAAAGGCCTTAGCAAACTTTCAAGAAACGAGCGGCTTTCCAGGTTTTAGAAAAAAAGAACAATGGCGAGCTCTTCTCCAAGACCAGGTTCTCAAGTCAGAGTTTCTTCTCGGTAAAGAAAAATCCTTTGTCATCACTCTTCAGTGGCTGGTCGAGCCAGACAACGCTTTCAAAGTTTTATCAGGCCAGTACTCAGGTTCTCCTGGATCAGATGGGAAGCTGGCAAACCTAGACTCTCTTGATCTTCAGGAGCATGTGTCATGAAGCAAGATGAATTTAAAGATCAGATCAAGAGGCTCATGAATCATTTCGGCCAGGATAGGTATTCAGCTGAAGTTATCCAGACAATGTGGGGTGAGTTGGGAATTCTCGGCAAGGATGATTTTGCAGCTCAGGTTGATATCTTCATCCAGGAATCAGTTAAAACCAAGAAGCCGAAAGTTCCGGCCCTTGAAGATTTTAAGAACGCATTGTTTAGCCAGCTCGGCTCAATCAAGAGGGCGAATATCGATGACCTTAAAGTTAAGTTTGCAAACTGTCCCGACTGTCATGGAACAGGGGCCGTGAGTTTTTACATTCGAGAAAAGCTTTGGATGAATGGAAGCTCATTTCAATGTCACTGCCCACTTGGAGAAAAACTTTACCCTTCCATGTCGAAACAATATCCAGGTATGGAGAGAACTTATATCTCTCACAACGAACGCTATCAATTACGTAAGGACAGAGACGGTAGTTCTTTACCTTCTGAATTCAGCAATACTCTGCTTGAAGATTTTAATCAGGAGGAGATGAGTGAAGATTGATCCAAACCAGCTTCCTTTATTAGATGATATCCCAAGAGATGAAGCATCTAAGGATATTAAGCCGAAGAAGTACACCAATTGTCTTGCTGAGATTTTCCACGAGATTATGGAAGAAAAGAAGACGGCCCTTCCCAGGGTTTATGAAGAGACAGGAATTCCCTTTAGTACTCTTTATGAATGGGTTCGAGGAAAGGCGATGCCGATTACTGATGAGAACTTAATGGTTCTTGCAAAGCACTTCAATACTCCTCTTGAATATCTTCTTTTTGGAATTGGGTTTAGTGATTCCATTGAGGTTATGGTCGGAAGACTAGCAAGAAAACTTGGTATGTCTGAAGAGGAACTTTATTTAATCATGGAAACACCTGATGAAGGTGAAGTTGTTGTTGATGTAATGAAGACGAGCACAGCTGTTGCTCATGCAGGATAGGAGTAGAAATGGAAGATCAGGTTGATATTCATGAAATGTTACTGGAAAGAATTAGAGAGTTAAAGGAAATTTTAGAGTCATCACATTTGTCTGGTGACTTGTGGCTAACGAGAGCGACCCTGGATTTAAACCAGAGAATCTTCTGGTTGAGATATGGAGTGATGCCTTGATGTCAAAAGATAATTATAAGAGTGATGGGCCATGCGTAGCGTGTGGCCATCACCGAGAAGATGAGCAGTGTTACCACCATTTATTTACGAGAAAGGTTTACCCTGAGTTCGCGAAGTTTAAATGGAATCAGATTTCAGTTTGCCAAAATTGTCACAATCTTTTTCATTCAAGGGGGATTGCTTACATGGCCGAGACTTTTAGAAGCGTGAATGACTGGCTTCATAGTAATGATTGGTTTCTTTGTCCTGCTATTAAGAAGTGGAGGAGAGTTGGATTCTAAAAAATTAAAAGTACTGGATTTGTTTTCAGGAATAGGAGGGTTCTCACTAGGACTTCATAGGGCCGGTTTTGAAACCGCTGCATTCTGTGAAGTAGATGAGTTTTGCCAAAAGGTTCTCGCAAAGAACTTCCCGGGCATCCCTATCTTTGACGACATAAAAACATTAACAAAGGAAAAATTAAATGATCAAGGAATCAGTACCGTCGATATCCTCTGCGGAGGTTTCCCGTGTCAACCATTTTCCAATGCTGGAAAAAAGAAAGGTCGACAAGATGACCGCGACCTCTGGCCGGAAATGTTCAGAGTTATTAAAGAGACAAAACCCACTTGGGTTATTGGCGAAAATGTTGCTGGCTTCATCAGTATGGAGTTCACCCGTACGAAAATTGACTTGGAAAGTATCGGCTACAGAGTGCTTCCATTTACTATACCAGCTTGTGCCGTCGGAGCTAACCATAGACGAGACAGAATCTGGATTATTGCCCACCTTGACCGCACAAAGTTACGGATCGAATCAGGGGGGGGGAGCAGGACGAGTGGGGAAAGTTCGAGAGTCAGTGGAGACGATGGCCAAGAAGAATTTGCTTCCGACCTTAACAGTGACGGACGAATCGAGAACATATCACTACAGGCCTGGAACGAAGAACCAGGTCCTGTCAGTATCGGGGCTTGCGAAGAAAGACTTATTGCCAACACTCACCGCCAGAGAATGGAAGGACTCGGGAGCCCCATCAGAGATGGAGAGAAACACCCCGTCAGTAGCTGCGAGAGCATTCAAGAATCTATTGCCGACATTGACAGTAATGGACTCGGCGGAAAGACCAATGCCACCAAGAAAAAAAACACCAAAAGGGATTGGGAAAATAACTGGTGGTCAGAAGCCGCCACTTATTTCGGTGGTTGGTGGACCGATCAATCCAGAGTGGGCAGAGATGTATATGGGTTTTCCACCGAACTGGACAAGAGTAGAAGATTCAGAGTTAAGGCCCTCGGTAATTCAGTAGTTCCACAAATCCCAGAGCTGATTGGAAGATACATCCAGGAAGTGGAAAGTGTTCAATTGTAGAAACTGCAAGCAGGACTTAGATGACTCTCTTTTGTGTGAAGGATCACGTGCAAAGACTAAGGATGTCGGCAAGTGTAAGCCGTGTCACAGTCTGCAGAATACAGAAATTTTTATAGCTAAGAAGATTGCCAGGAGTCCTAATGATTACTTCTACTGCGATGGTTGCGATCGAAGTTTCCACAAGTGGATTAAAGGAACCGGTAGTTTTTATAAAGAAAGACAAATGAGAAGTCGCTGTCCTTACTGTGACAGCAAAGACATTCATCTATATGGAGGTAAGTTACAATGACACCAGTACAAGAAAAGAAGTGGCGAAAAGATTTCAGTAAAGCAGGGTGGGTTTGTCACCCTATGTTCAAAGAGCAAGCAATCTCTGTTTACCTAGATGCCCGCAAAGCCGCTCAGGTTGAGATTGATTCTTTGTTAAATCAGATTTCCGACTATGTGAGAAGAAATGAAGACGATCTCAAAGACCGCGACCAAGAAATCGAGAGGCTTAAAGAGACTGTGAATTCATGCAATGAAAGAAATAGATTGCTGGTCGAAGCTGGATGGAAACACATTCTGGCGAAAGAGCAACGTGACGAGCTGATTAAAGAGCTAATTAGTACTTTGCATTTTATGGAGATGGAAGATCCTGATCTATTTAGAAGAGCTCGTAAGATTGTAGGTGAATGATGAAATTAGACGATCACGCTTGTGCCACAGGTGACTGCGTACACGATAAGCAATATGAATGTAGCGAGACCATAATTGAGTTTCTCAAACAACGAGAAGCAAAACTTGTTGAGGCGTTAAAGCTTTATGCCAATGAATATAACTGGTCTAGGCCTTACGAGAGACAGGGGATTACTGGGAGACAGGTAAAGAATATCTTGCATAAAGACGGCGGGACAAAGGCCCGAGAAGTTCTTAAAGAATTGGGGGTAGAGATATGAATATATCACTTGAAGAATACACAGAAGAGGAAAAGAGATTCACTGGTAATATGATTAAGGGTGGAAAAATTCACGACAAGCTTTGTGATTATCTTGATTCGATTGGGTATAAAGAGCCAATCATTAACGATCTTTCCGTAGCTGTATGGAAAGCCGTAGACATAATTGTAGCCCTCAAAGAGCGAGAAGCTAAGCTTGTTGAGGCGTTGAGACTACTTGAGCAAGTCTCAACAGCTCCCAAGAATGGAAAAATATCACTGGAATTATACAGGGAAAAAGCAAGAGAAGTACTTAAAGAGTTGGGGGTGAAGGGTGAGTGAACTAAAAAATTGTCCATTTTGCGGAAGCCCTGCCGTACATATTAAAAATAATGTGGGGGTGAATTATATCACTTGCTCGAATACATACGAACAAAGCAAGGGCGATTGTGTATATGACTTGAGAGTAAATCCTAAAGATTGGAGCAGAAGATCTGTAGAAGCCGAAATCACCGCCCTCAAGGGTGAGCTAAAGCGAGAGCGTGAGATGTTGGATATGTTTTGCGATCTGAGACCAAAAGGAAAGGCTAGAAAAATTTATGGTGAGTTTGGCTGTCAGGATTTTGTTTGGGAGTTCGATCAAGAGACGATTGATCTCGCTCGCGAAACCCAAAAACAAAGGAAGATTGAACTATGAAGGGATTGCAACAAAAATATTACGTTGAAAGATTAGATGGTAAGCCATTAACAGCTTGCTTTGTAATGGAAGTAAAAGACAAGGCGGCAAGGGAATCTCTTTTGGTTTACGCTGAAAAAGTCCAAGCCGAACATCCTCAACTTGCACATGATCTTCGCACGATGATTAAGGAGTACGAAGACAAGATTGAATATTATAAAAGTAAAAATAAAAAGGAAGTTGCTACATAGATTCCTTACGAATTTGGTAGTCCAGAGTAAGGCTACATATTTCTGTCTGAGAATAATAAGCTTCATACATGAGAGACAGTATGAAGCTGACAGAGAAACAAATTGAGAACAGTATCCTCGCGTATCTTTTAATTACGCCAGGGTGCTTGATCTACAAGCATAACAACACTGGTGTTTATGATCCGAACAAAGAAACATTCAGAAAGGTTGTTAATAAATTTATCCCGTCTGGTGCAAGTGATCTCTATGGTTCCTTTTGGAGTAGAGCTACTTTTATCGAAGTTAAGACGCCGGATGAATATTCCTACATAGCTTCTCACTATGAAGAACTTAAGAAGTATGTTGGGAAAGATAAAAAGAAATCCAGATACCGTGACCAGATTCTATTCCTAGAAGATCAAAAGAAAGCTGGTTGTATCGCCTTCTTCGCCGACTCCATTCAGCGTGTGAAAGATGAATTATCTAAAGTAGAGGTAAGTAGATAATGGCCTCGAAAACACAAATCATATTCAAATACTTTTATTTAAAATTCGTCATTTATCCGGTCGCTTGCGTCCTGGTTATGGCCGAGCTTTTTCTAATTCGAGGTGGGAAGTGACATTCGTTGCAACTGATCCAGCAGGTGGACAGGGAGAGAATACCTGGTTCACACCACAATCTATCATCCAAGCTCTTGGCCCATTCGACATGGACGTATGCACTGTTAGTTGGCGACCATTTAACACTGCAAAGCTACACATCGAACACGATAAAGGACACTGCTCATTAAGGGCCGACTGGTATGGTTTTGTTTGGATGAACCCTCCATACGGAAAAGAGATCGAACCTTTTATTAAAAAGTTTAAAGAGCACAGGAGTGGAATCGCTTTAGTCTTCGCAAGAATGGGAACTTCCTGGATGCAGGACTGGATTAGAAATGGCGGCGGTGTTTATCTTTTAAGAAAGAGAATCCGCTTCATTAATAAAGACAATATGAAAAGTTCAGGGAGCGCAGGCGCTGATTCATGTCTTTTATTTTTAGGAGACAAAGCAAGAGTAAGAATCGAAGCGAGTGGACTTGAGGGAGTGTTCATTAAATGAAAACCTACTTCAGCCACGTCATGATGGTCACAGCTTCAAACACTCGTGAGTTTTATGTCGGAGAGTTTAAGGCCGGAAATCCTCTGCATCAAATCCATAAGTCGTTTGGCCTTATCTTTGATACTCGAAGCAAGTGCTTAACGGCCATCACTAATCTAATTATGAAAGAAGGTGGGCGATTGATCCCAACGCCGAAAGGCAAAGGCGGATCACGAACTAGGCTCACGAACTATAAAGGAAATAACAGATGAGACAATCACTAATCGCAGTACTTGAAAGAAAACTAGAGTCGGCCAGCAAGGTCCTGGTCCACACATATAGACACGACATGGTTGTGATCTATCAAGGTCTTTTAAAAGAAATCGAAATCCAAAAGTGCTACTTACAGCACGAAAATAAATAGGAGTTATCATGGAATTAGCACCAGAAGTTTTACCAACAGAAGAAGGAACACCAGAATGCGCAGAGACTTTGCCAGTGGGCGAGAGTAATTGTACGCCAGAAGTCCAAGAGGATTTGCCAGCTGAAGGATTACTTCCACTTTCTCCCGAAGAAAAAAGAGCACTTGTACAAAATGCCTTGGATCAAATCTTAGGTGAGAAGTACATCGTTTCTTTCTTTGACCAAGACAGAGGACTTCACACATTATCAGGTCGCAACCTAAGTGACATGGAACTTTGTTACATGGCCGACACGATTAATGAACACAGAAGGCAAGGTTAATCATGGCACAACAATCTAAAACAACTCTCCCACACGTTTCAGTAGTTGAGCGCTTCGGTCCTTATCGCAAGCCAACCGAGCACACGATTCCAAAGTTTAAAGCTATTCAGGAAAAGTGTCTTGAGCTTGCAGTCTTAATTGAAGAGACTTGCCCAAATGTTCCTCAGAAGTTCACGGCCTTAACTCAACTTGAGCTTTGTAAAATGAGTGCGAATGCATCGGTTGCACTTTACGAATCATAAGGAAACCAATGAGTGACGACATTAACGTGATCGAAATTCAACCAAAAAAGAAACGGGCATCATCTAAAAAGGTGGTGCCCTCTCCTGCGCCTGAACCCAAGAAGCCAAAAGGAAAACCCAAGGGCACCACTAAAACTGGTGGCCGTCAAAAAGGAACTCCTAACAAGAGAACTTTCGACGCCAGAAAGATGGCCGAAGAGATGGGAGTTGACCCGCTTGAGATTCTTTTAAAGGTTGCCGGCAATAAGTGGCGAGATCTTGGTTACGATAAATGTTTTATTACAAAGGTGAACATGGGTGTTGAGTACGAAGAGTCTGTCATCACCATGGATAATCGAATCAATGCCGCTAAAGAAGCGGCGAAATACGTTTACCCTCAATTAAAAGCGCTTGAGTTGACCGGTAAAGATGGGGCAAATCTATTTGCTCAAAGACTTAAGATGGCCCAAGAACGTGTGGCTGAATCTTTAGTTGGTAGCGCAGTTGTTGAAGAAGTCGACGAGGAGTTTGATCCCACGTCATTAGGGGACGGACCGCAACCAGGAGAGGATGACTAATGCTTGCACTAAATCTAAAACACGGAGACTATGCCGAGATCACTCTTGAAGATGGCCGTGTAATCAAAGTCATTATGGAGCACAAAAGAAGAGCTCCTCGCATCTTAGTTGATGCACCAACCACCATCAAAATCAAAAGACATCACTTAAAAAAGGATGAGGATCAGGATGACCGAACAGGAAATCCTAGCTGATGAATTAGGGAAGTACACGCATGACCCTTATGGGTTCGTCATGTTTTCCTTTCCATGGGGTGAGCCCGGGACAGAGCTAGAAAAATTCAGTGGTCCAGATCCCTGGCAGCAACGCCAGCTAATCAAGATCAGCAATGCTTTAAAGAAAGGCAAGATTTCCGTAATGGAAGCGATTCAACTTGCGATTGCTTCAGGTCACGGGATCGGAAAGTCTGCGCTTGTTTCCTGGATTATTCTTTGGGCCATCGCTACAAAGGTGGATACTCGCGGGGTCGTCACGGCCAACACTGAAACTCAGCTTAGAACTAAGACGTGGCCCGAGGTTATTAAGTGGCATCGTCTGTTTATTGGAAAGGATATGTTCACGGTCACTGCGACCGCGATCTTTTCTTCTGATGATAGGCACGAGAAGACTTGGAGAATCGATGCGATCCCTTGGTCAATCGTAAACACTGAAGCCTTTGCCGGTCTTCACAATATGGGTAAAAGGATTCTCGTTATCTTTGACGAAGCCTCTGCGATCCATGACATGATTTGGGAAGTAACTGAAGGGGCCTTGACCGATGCGGATACCGAAATCATCTGGTGTGCGTTTGGTAACCCGACCAGAAACACCGGCCGATTCCGAGAATGTTTTAGAAAGTACAAGCATCGATGGATGACCGAGCAGGTCTGTTCTACAAAAGTTAAGCACACAAATAAAGGACAGATTAAAAAGTGGATTGAAGATCACGGTTGGGATTCTGACTTTGTTAAGATTCGTGTGCGCGGTATTTTCCCGACAACAAGTGCGAAGCAATTTATTCCTGGTCCATTAATTGATGGAGCTCGTGGTAAGAAACTCAATGGCGACCAATATACATTTGCACCGGTCATCATCACACTCGATTCAGCGTGGAGCCAGGACGAAATCGTTATCTCAATGAGACAAGGACTCTTCTTTAAAGTTCTCGCGACCTATCGAAACATTCAAAACGATGGAGTGCTGGCCGGATACCTGGCGCAGTTTGAAGATCAATACAAAGCTGATGCTATCTTTATTGACTTTGGTTATGGAACAGGAGTTGCCAGCGCCGGAAAAAATATGGGCCGTCATCACTGGACTCTTGTCGCATTCGGTGGAGCTTCAAGCAAACCAGGATTCAAAAACAAACGCGCTGAAATGTACGGCGATATTAAGAAGTGGTTAGAAGAAGGCGGGATATTACCAGACGATTCTCAGCTTTGCGATGAGCTTGGAAGTCCAGAGTACGAAGTCCTACCATCGGGTGAGATTTTATTAGAAAGTAAAAAGGATATGAAGGCACGAGGAGTTCCATCTCCAAACAGAGCTGATGGACTTGCTCTATCGTTTGCCTTTCCGGTCGTTAAGAAGCGAGCTGCCTATGCACAGAAGGAGTTCACTCGAAGCGGCTTTAATCCTTTTGCTTGAGGTTTAAATGTGTTCAGCCGATGCAGCATTAACTGTCGCCACTGGTGGTTTGGCAGTTCCTTATCTTCAACAGAAGAAAGCTATCAAAGCTCAGCAAGACGCTCAGAATAAAGCTATTCAAGCACAAAATGAAAAAGACGCCGCAGCCGCTGCAGAAGCAGAAGCGCTGGGGCCGGCGGCTAAATCAATTGATCTGTCCGCTGAATCCGCTGAAAAGGCAGCCGCTAAAAGAAGCAGGGCCGCTCTTCAAAACGGAATCCTGGGCACACTTAAAACAAATCCAATGGGTGCAACAACAGCATCAACTTTAAAGACAACGCTAGGGAGCTAAATGAAAAAAGATCCTCGCAATCTCTTTAATGATATGAAGCAGGAGTATACTAGTTGGCAATCTGCTCATAAGGATATTCAAAAATTTATTGTCCCCACTCGTGGGAATTTTGATGGTCAACCCAATAGGGGAAAGACCATTAATCACCAGGACCTAATCGACTCTCATGCTACTTGGTGCAACCAGGTTCTTGGATCAGGAATGATGTCAGGCCTAGTTTCCCCATCAAGGCCTTGGTTTAAACTAACAATTGCAGATAGTGACCTCATGAAGTCTAAGGCAGTACAGCTTTATCTTGATGAAGTTCAATCTCGAATGTTCGCGGTATTCTCTAAATCAAATTTCTATGGTGTTCTCAACTCTTCTTTTGAAGAAATGGGATCGTTCGGCACGAGTGCTTATTCCTTATTGGTTGATGAAGACGAAATTATTCGTGGTCAAAACTATACAGCGGGAGAGTACTTTATTGCCGTAGATAGTCGCGGAAGACCTTCAGGAATTGGCCGTGAATTTTATTTAACAGTCGGCCAACTTGTTGTCGATTATGGAATTGGTAACGTATCAAGACACACAAGAAATGCTTTTGAGAGAGGCCAGTATCAAGAATGGGTTAAGGTTTTTCACCTAATCTCTTATAACTATGAACGC
>CAXHHE010000025.1:0-16963 GCA_964016365.1 uncultured Bacteriovorax sp.
ATCTTCTTTCATAAAAGCGCCATCGAGCACTGGTGGTGCTTTTTGTGCGATCTTAAAAATAGCGCTCATGCTCTTTCCACATATTCCTAATTCTTTCTTTAGCTCTTGCCCAAAAGAAGATTCAGAATTAAAAAGAACAACCGATAAAAATGTGATTAAATACATTAGTTTTGACATGAAAATCTCCTTAAAGATTTTCGGTTTAAATGTCACAGACCTTTAGGAGTTTCCGCTTGAATAAGACCCAATTCATTAACCAGCTCGGTTCAAAAGACGAAGTTCTCTCTCCTTTTCTAGTTAAATACATCAATAGTGCCGAAGGAAAGGACGGAAAAAGCTATCTCAATATCATTTTGGCCGATAAGTCTGGAGAAATAGAGGCCCGCAAGTGGCATGGGGCCGAAACAATTATCGGACAAATCCGCTCAGGTGATGTGGTCATCGTCAACGGTAAGATCAATCAATTCCAAGGGCGTCTACAGCTCATCGTAAACGAACTTTCTAAACTCGGGGAAGAGCAATTCAACCGCGAGGACTATATTCAGAAGGCCGGAAGTGCGCCGGAGAAAATGTTCCAGGAACTTTTAGACATCGTCGACTCACTTGATGAAGTTTACATCAAAGACCTGCTAAACTCGATTCTTCACGACCAGGAAATCGCTCGCCGACTAAAGGTCTGGCAAGCGGGAAAGAGCATTCACCACGCTTACCAATCAGGTCTTTTAGAACACATTCTTTCTTGTACAAAACTCGCAGTGATTCTTTCACCTCATTATAAAGTAAACCGCTCATATGTTGTTGCCGGTTGTATCCTTCACGATCTTTGTAAAATTTATGAACTGACTGAAGGCCCGGTTGTCGATTATACAGAGGAAGGAAAGCTCGTTGGTCACTTGGTAAAAGGCCTTGAGATCGTCGATCACTTTGCTGCTAAAATTAAAAATTTCCCATACAACATGAAGATGCACATCAAGCACATCCTGCTTGCTCATCATGGTGAATACGAATACGGGTCTCCAAAAATCCCGAATACATCAGAAGCTTATCTCGTTCACTTAATTGATTTAATGGACTCAAAGATGGGCTCACTTGAACAAATCAAAAAACACGATTCAAGCACAGGTCACTGGAGTGGATTTGTTAAACACATGGACCGCATCGTCTATAAGAGCGAGCTTCCAAGCTTCACTCATTACATTGATGAGGATAAGAAACCATCTCCTGCTCCAACTCATCAAGCTCCACCGGCCCCAAAGGCCTCAGGTAGCAATAATAAAGAGTTAAAATCATCACTTGGAAACCTGCTTAAGGACTTTAAAGTCGAGGACTAAACATTTAAGGAATGCTCTGCAATTGTCGATCAGTTCCTTATGAAAATGTTTAAACATTCACTCTTCTTTTTTTGTGTTCTGGCAGTCCCTGCGGTTGTCAGCTTTTATCACTTTAACAAAAGCTATGCTCCTTCGAGGACTATTGCTCAAATTCAGTCACCTGATGGTGAATATGAAGTTGTTGGTGTCAGTGACACAAAAGGTGAATACAGTGGACGCGCTTGGGTTCGCGGTGGCGCCGTTCAGCGTATAGTAAAATGGAAAAACTATTCTTATCAAGGCATGGCCGTTGAATCAGTGTGGTCTGGAAAAGTCACTCCTGGTGGTTTTGATTTTTCTCTTTCACTTTCAAATGTTTTAACTCGTTTTGAAGACTACAACGCGACTAAGGAAGAACTCATTCCTGTAAAAGTCACTCTTCCACTTGAAGGCTTAACTTCAGAATTTTCTGCAACACTTAAAGGTGATGGAGTTATCAAAGAAACATGGACGCGTGTAAAAGATGCGGGCCAAACTCCATTATGGGTAGACCAAAGAACAAGCTTTGTTGGAAATGGAGATAATCATCCATTCATTACCATGCTTTCAAAAGTCGCAGGTATGTACAAAGTGATTGAAGCCTACAGAGAACTTCCACATATCAAAGTTTATGCTGATAAAGAAGAATTCAAAAAAGGACAACAGATTTGGATTGAAGACAAGACGGATGCCGACTTCTATTTAAAAAATCCAAACATTCTAAGAGTTACTAATAAGACAGTGAACCCGCTTTCACTGGCCGAAGCGGTAATGAGAAAAAACGCTTACGGGCACACGCTTACTTATAAAGAAAAATTTCTTTCTGATGAAACCCTTAAGTTAAATCTTAACGACGCCGGCATGCTGGAAGTGGCACGCATTGATAGCGCGGGCAATAAAGTTGGAATGGGGCCTGAGGGTGACTCTGCTCTTTGGACCGGAATTTATGGATGGTCACAAGTTCTTCGTTATCAAATGACGAAAGACCCAGAGGCCATGGCCAACTTTAAAAAAGTTTTAAATGGAACTCTGACGTTAATTGAAATTCCCAATGACCCAAAACAGTTCGCCAGAACCCTGGCCATCTCTCCTGCTTCAGAAGTCTGGAGTGATGAATGGATACAAGGAACCGGGCAGTACTCTCACCTAAAATGGATGAAGAGAGGAAATAACGATATGGCCAAGGGGATTTTCCTGACTCTGGCCCTTGCCCACAAGATGGTTGATCCTTCGGAGACAAAACTCATTGAGAGAATTAAAAAGGCCGTTAAAATTTTTCCAAACGCGACCGCTATTGAAGAGCGCAGTTTTAACCTTGGGATCGCCAAAGGGCTTGATGCTCTTTGGAACAAAGACGAAGACAGTTTACTGGCCTTCCAAAATAAGATGCTGAACTTTGAATCATTCATTTCTAACTTCACTCACCTTGATGCCGGACTTTATATTGAAGGAATCGCCGACTGGTCAGGGATTCACCTGACGATGTCTTCGATGATGTCTCAGTATTTTGTCTCAGAAGAATTGATGAAAGTTTTCCCTAACGATTATTTCAATAAGAAGATCCATAAAAAAGCAGAGGCCAGCTTAATGGAACTTGATGATGTCTATAAAAATGGACACCGTCGTTTTGTGACTTTGGTTGCTTATATGTATTCACCAAAAGCACGCCAAGATAAGAAATTTGAGCAAAGAGCGCGTGAGGCTCTTTGGACATTAAAAGAAGTTCCTGCTCCAAGATTTGTGGGAAATGCCGGGGCCGATCTGACAAAACGTCCAGATTGGTCATACTCAGCATGGCCTCGCCAGCCTTGGAAAGGACTGACTGGTTTTAGAAAGTTAAAAGAAGATTTTAACGTGGCCGAGCTTCAACAGGGTGCTTATTTCTACCCTTACTTTGAAGGAAGCACGTGGAATACAACTTATTACTGGAAGGACATCCCTTTCCCAGTTCAGATCAACTCTGATAAATCGACGAAGTCTTTTTCATCGGACTACCTGATGCTTTATTGGGTGGGCCAAAGCTCAGGGCTTCTAACTGCGGAAGATTAAGCGTTACTTGAGTGTCATAGTCTGTTTTAAGGCCAGTGAGTATTTACCTATGTAGGATTAAAACTTAGAGGGCCTTTATAATAAGGCTATGACGAAAGTAGCAGACAAAGCTCCCGTAAAAAATTCCAATCTCCAAAATTTAAAACCGTTCCGTGGAAATGGAAAGCTTCCGGCCGAAGCTGCTAAAACTGCTGAAGGTCTGCCTAAAGCAGAGATCACTGACCAAGCAAAAATGCTGAAAGCACAGGAGACAGTGCCTCCTTCTTCTACACCAGTTGAGTCAACACCAGAATCAACACCTGAGCAACCGTCATCATCTGTCATGGATAAGGCAGCTTCGGTGGCCAAGGCCATTGCCAAAGCTCCAGTCATGCCAGTAGTTGTTCCAAAGAGTACGAAGTCTATTGAAAATAAAATCTCAGATAAAAAACCAGACGCCCCTCCTCACTTCATTAAAAAGCCGGCCGTTATTTTCATCGAAGGCTTTTCAATGTTTGGAATCTCTAATGGCGACGGTATTAAAGAAATGTCGGACAACTTCCCTGGTGCTAAGCGCTTTGACTGGACTGAGCACGACAAGATCATCGGAGAAATTAAAAAGCACGCTCCTGATCAGCCTGTCGTTCTCGTAGGACATAGCTTTGGTGGTGACACGGCGATTGAAGTGGCCAACGAATTAAACTCAGCAAAAAATGGTTTCCGCCCTATTGATCTTTTAGTGTCTATTGATGCGGTTGGGATGAATAAAACCATCATTCCTATTAACGTTAAAAGCAATCTGAACTTCTTTGGCGAAGGGATTATCCCTTTCGTCCACGGCGACCCGACGGTGGCCCGCAATACAAAATACACTGAAGTCACTAATGAGTTGCGATCTGACATGCATTCGAAAATGGATGATAGCCCGGAAGTTCAGTTTGAAATTTTCCAGAAAATCAATGAGGTTCTGGGTAATGCAGGTCAGGAAGATATCTTTATTGAGATTAGCGAAACTAGTCAGATTAAAGATGTTTTGGATGCGATTAAAAATAGTCTTTAAGGTTTAAACAGTTTAAACTTTTCCCCAATGAAAACACTATTTAATGCTCTGACGTTTTTAACTTATAAACTTCCACGCAATATCATTATTGGGATCATTGTCCTCTACACCCTTTTTGGTTTTTTCATCGTTCCACTCATTATGGAATCTCAAGTTGAGATATTCATCAACGAGAGCTATAAGGAAAAAGTCCACATCGAAAAGATCTCTTTTAATCCTTACACTTTTGAATTAGAAGTTAAAAAATTCGCTATCCCCGACACGACATCAGGTGGAATCGATAAAAACCGTCTGACCTTTGATCGCCTTTACCTCAATCTTGAAATCTTCCCTCTCTTTATCAAAGAAATCACTTTCAAAGAAGCAAGCTTCGAGGGCGCTCACGTTTACCTAAGTTTCTACAAACAGCAAAAAAACAGTTGGACGTCATTTGCCCCTAAAAAAGCTGAAGAGAAAAAAGAATCCTCGGGAACTCCCTGGACTTTGGTTTTAAAGAAACTCTCTTTTGATAAAGACTATTTTCAATTCAGAGACTTCAATTACCCGACACCAGTCAATCTTCCTCTAGGACCTTTAAGCCTTAAGGCCTCTAATGTCAGCACGACAATTGGAGACCAATCAGCGCTAGAAAGCCTTTTTATTAATCTTGGCGACCAAGGAAGCCTTCTTCTAAAAGGAAAAGTCAGCCTCTCTCCTCCGTCAGCCGATATTCATTTAACAGCAAAGAGATTTCCTCTAAATTTTCTGACGGCCTATATGTCTCAGACAACTTACTTGAGGCTTAATGAAGGAAGTCTCGACTTCACTGGAAATATTGACTTCGCCAAGGCAGCTTTCAGCGTCAAAGGTGATGCTCAAATTAATAATTTCGCACTTACTTCAACTAAAGACCAAAGCGATATTCTAAAAATTAAAAGGGCCGATTTTCAGTCTCTTTTTTATTCGACCTCGCCATCTCAGTTCACTTTAAAGGCAATGGTTTTTGATGAGTTAAAAAGTTATGTGCTTTTAAGGCCTGATGGAACATTAAATTATAAAGAATTAATGAAACCAGCTCCAACCTCTCAAGGTGAAGTGTCGCAATCACAACCTTCAGAAAATAAAAAGCCAGGATTAAACTACAAGATTAACGCGATTAAATTAATTAACGGACAACTCGACTACAACGACTGGCAAATCAAACCAAAGTTTATCGCTCACATTCACAGTTTAAATGGTGACATCGGTCCGGTTTCTAATCATCCTGAAAATAAGATCGACATCACTCTGAATGGAATGGTTGAAGACCAAGGTAAGTTCACTTCAAAGGGTTACTATTTTCAAAGTATCAAACCACTCGACTTAAATCTCGATGTGAAATTTGCCAACATTGAAATGACAACCTTTACTCCCTACTCTGGTTATTTCATGGGCTATGAAATTAAAAAAGGGAAACTGTTCCTCGACGTAAACTACACACTAAAGAAAAACCGCATCGTTGGTAAAAACAAAGTTCGCCTGGATCAATTTACTCTTGGGGAAAAAGTTGAAAGCAAAAATTCAACCAATCTTCCGCTAAGGCTTGCCGTTGCTCTGCTCAAAGACCGCAAAGGGCAAATCAAGTTCAATCTTCCCATCGAAGGTGATACGAACTCTCCTAAGTTTTCTTACGGAAGCGCCATTAGAACTGCGCTCTTTAACATGCTCGTTAACATCGTCATGTCCCCTTTTGATTTCCTGGCCGATGTTTTTGGAGTTGGTAAAGAAGTTCAGCTGATTGAGTTTGAAAATCAGATCATCACTTTTAAAGCTGGGAATGAAAATAAGATTGATACAGTTGCGAGAATCCTGGAAGAAAGACCGGAACTTCGCCTGGAGATCTTAGGGACTTGCTCTGAAAAAGAATTCCTAGTCGAAGGCGCAAAAGATCAACCAGTAATTGAAGAAGCTCAATACAAAGAGATTGGGCTCAAGAGAGCTCAACTTGTGCAGAACCTTTTAGTTAAAAAAGGGATTAGTGCCGAGAGACTTTTTGTCATGGCCGGGAAAAAAAATGATGATTCGATTGGGAAATCGGGAGCGGTTTTAATTTTTAAAGCGGATTAATTACACTCTTCCCCAGTCTCACGCGTAATATAAAGCTCACTATACTCAGCATCAAGCCCAATACACACCGGAAGATTTTCTTTCTTGGATTCAATCAAGTAAGTGACAAGTTCATCACACATGAACATATCCAGATAAACATTGCTCTTTAACTGGCCCTTATCAGAAAAAGTCATTCCCGTGACAAGGCTCTGGCAATCAAGCAGGACTTTATCAAACTTAGTGGTCTTTATTTCATAGATGTAATCCATATCTGGAGTTGGATTGAAGTCTTGCACTGGCATTTTGATAATGTCGTCTGCAATCGCAGTCATTGACATTAAAAGGCCGATCAAAACGATCATCTTTTTCATAAAAAACCTCACTTGTTTAATGAACAAGTCGGGCTTTGAAATAAAAAGTTGAGCAAAATAATAGAAAAAATGAGAAAAAATTGCCGGGGAGTCAAATATCCGTCACTTACCGGTTTCAAGGATGTTTCAAATTATTTTAATAACTAAGCTAGATCATAGAGGCCCATCCCTCTAAGTGAGATTATCACTAGTAAGGAGAGACACTATGAATGCTCAAAGTATTATGTCCAAAGATCTGATCACTATTCACAACGACGTCCCTATCATTGATGCTTATAGATTGATGAAGGAAAAAGATATTCGCCATCTTCCAGTTGTTGATCAAAACAAAAGAGTTATCGGGATCCTGAGTGACCGCGATGTTCAAAAAGCAATGGTCGCTAAGAAGCTTGATGAATACTACAGCGAGACTCCACTGGATAACAAAGTTTCAAGCTTTATGAACTCACCTGTTTATATGGTGAATGAAAAAACAGACTTGAAAGCCGTTGCTAAAATTATGATCAGAGAAAAAATCTCTTCGCTGATTGTGGAAAATGATGAACACGATATTACAGGTATCGTGACAACAACTGATATGCTTGCCTACATTCTTCAAACACTGGAGAAAATGGATCACAATCCGAACTGGACTCAGTGGACGATGTCGTATTACTTAAATAGTCACAAGAAATAAAAAAGGGCCTCAATCGAGGCCCTTCTTCTTTTTAGATTAATTTAAAAAACTAAAGACTAAAACGGAATGTCGTCAGATGTGAAGTTTGTGTCTGTCGAAATGTCGTAGTCTTGGTTAACCATGCTTGAGTCGTAAGATGGACCGCTTTGGTTCATATCTTTACCTGCTCCAGCGTTTGCACCAGCACCAGCAGTTGCTCCACCGATGAACTGAATCGTCTTAGCGTTGATTTCAGTTGTATAACGTTTTTGACCGCTCTTATCGTCCCATGAACGAGTTTGAAGTGATCCTTCAACGTAAGCTTGTCTTCCCTTTGTTAGGTATTGGTTGCAAAGCTCAGCAAGTTTTCCCCAAACAACAATTCTATGCCATTCAGTTCTTTCTTGTTTTTGTCCTGCTTTGTCTGCCCATGATTCGCTTGTAGCTAATGTGAAGTTACAAACTGCCATTCCACCTGGAGTGTATTTCAACTCTGGGTCTTGTCCTAGACGACCAAGGATAATTACTTTGTTAACACTCATGAGATCTCTCCTGTTTTATTCACGGTCAATACTAACGTATGAAACTGACCGCTACATTGTGTGTGTTTAATGAACCGCCATTAAACTTTAAATTTTACAGGAGCAAAAGAGGAATTGTCTTACAATTTGTAATTGAGCGAAAAGCTTAAGAAGGCTTTGCTGGGTTGTTAGAAACTGACGGGTTAACCGGCTGTTTTTGCGCCCAGAATTCAGCAACTTTTTGACGCGCGACTTTTACGTCACGTTTATACCAAGTCGCATCAAACCCGCAGTGAGGGCACGGGACTTGTTTTTTATAATCCGAACGCACGGCAAGCTCGAAAGCTCCCCAGATAGCAAAAAAGATCACGAAACTCTCTACCCCAAAAAATGGGTACAGGGCAGCCCCTAAAACAATCGTCGTCAGAGTGATTTGCAGGAGATTTTTCTTAGTCAGTTTAGGCGATACAGTGACGTTTCTTTCTGTACGGCAAAGCGGACAGAAAAAATTGCGGTCTTTGTTTTTGTATTTATATACGCGCTCTACTAACGGTTTTGGTTGATTTCTCACATGCTCCTCCACTTCCTATTCTACCCAATGAGGGCGGGCATTTTTAGAGGGCATATTTTTTCCCATACCAGGAAAGTCGGAGAATAAAATAAGGCGAGCCAGAACCCCCGCGGGTTCTGGTGTTTGAAATTGTGTGGAGTGCACCGTGCACGGTATGAAGAAGGTAGTGATGGGATTTCCGAGATACAACCAACGTTCCGCTTTATCTAGACTCGGTCTCTAGAACTGTTTTTATCAACTTCAATAATCGGGCCAAGTCATAGGACCACCACTCTGGTCCTACGGGCACCTGATTTCAATGTATTGTTTGACCATGAATTTCGCCTTCGGTAGCATTGAGACACTACAGTGAGTTTTATAGAGTGATTAAAAGTAACCGCGGACAGCTCAGTATCTTCATGGGTGTCACCTTATTACTGGTGATGGGGATGCTTGCGTTTATCGTAAACGTAGGACTTTTCGTAAAGGCCAAAATCAACCTGCAAAATGCTGTGGACGCCGCCGCCTTCTCTGGGGCCGCAACTCAGGCACGCCAACTCTCTAACATCGCCTACGTCAACTGGGAGATGAGAAACACCTACAAAGAGTGGATGTTTAAATATTACATCCTGGGACAGATGGGTCTGGTTAAGGGAGTAAACAATAACCTTTCAGACAACGTTTTATCATCAAACACTCGTGTAAATTATATTTTAAAAACACCTAGTGCTGAAGTTTCAGGAAACCTGAGCAATGGTGGGAACGCTTACGATAAATACAACGTTCCTACGATCTGTATTCACAACAACTCTTCTAACGACATCTGTACACTCTATAACCTGCCGGGGATCCCTCGTTTCCCAGCGATTGGTGTTGCGGGAATTTCAGAAATTCACGAAGCTTTCGTCAACAAACTGGTAGAAGAAAAAGGGGCCAACTGTTCGGCCAGAACACAGATTAACTTCCTTGCTGCTCTTTCATGGGCCTATAGTTCAGGACTAAAAGAAATTCCTGGTGCACCTCTGATTGCTACAAACAGAACTGGGGCATGGCCGGAAGCTCTTGAGCTGGCCATGAGAATGAGAAACCTGGAAATGATTGTTAACCGTCCTCCAGTCGCTGAGATCACTGCAAGCAACATGAATAACTTTGCATCTGTCGGACAAAATATTGGACTTAACGAAAGACCAACAAAGGCCTTTATGTCCGCTTTCAGAAACCTGGGCGGAGGAAAATACAAAGACAACATCTCTTCTGGTGGTGTTGCTCAAGATGAATTAGCAGCGACTTTTAAACTCACAGAAATTTCTCCTCAACCTTTTCAAGCACCGGAGAAATCAGTTTCAGGATTCTTAATCCCTACAACATTCACCTACCCTGGTGAATCAAGTATGACTGCTTTAACTAAACACTATCTCGACCTACAGGCCGTGCCAGTTAACTACGCTACGATGTTCTCTACTTTTGCAACGACTCGAAACGAGTTTGAATCAAACGTCGCAATGGAATCGAGCTGCTTTGTTTCTAAATCAGCAATGCCTGTCCCTGGTTATCTTTTAGGATTCGTTAAAAACCCTGCCGTCCTGACTTACTATGCAGTAAAAGGCGAAGCTGAATTCACCGGGCTTTTCTTCCCTCGTTTACAAGGCGATCAATCAGGATCATTTAAACTGACTGCCTACGCTGCTGCTAAACCATACGGCGGAAGAATTGGTCCAAGACTTTTCAACTTCACCGATGGAGACAGGTCAGTTGTTCCAAGAGAAGATGAAAACGCAAGAAGCAGTTCGTACATCGGAGGGATTAGAATCCAGGTGTCGACTGGGTATGCTCCGGGTATGCCTATTCCTTCAAGCGAAACTTTCTGGGCCAATGACATCAACTCTCTAGTTGGTGGAGTTCCAGGTTCGGGTTCACCGATTTCATACGGTATCCCTAATATGATTTACGATTTCGACACAGACAGCGACCTTGCTGCTCAAAACACAGGTGGGGTGACTCGCATTCAGACCATCACTCCAAGACTTTCTGCTTTTATGAGTACAAAGGAATCACAAGGCCTTTATAACTCTTATCAAGTAAGAAAGTTAAAACAAGCACTGGGTGGAGATTTCACTGGTAAGAACATGACGTCTTCTGATTTGATCCGCGCTCTCGTCTCGGCCAGAAGAGTGACAAAATACGATGCTGCCAATTACATGATCCCCGATTTTTCTCACGATGGTGAAGCTAAGAGCAATGCTGCTCCAAGAGTGAAAAAAACGCTGGACCCAAATACTGGAATGGCTAACTCATTCCAATACCAGCTCTTTGCTCCTTTACTTGGGCCAGAACTGCTTTACAAAACATCGTCTGAAGTTGGAACAATCGTTATGACTTACATGAGTGCCAACCAAGGGGCGATTGAAGCATACACAGCAGCTTTACTCGAAGTGGCCAGAAAGATTTATAGCCTTGACCAAGGGAAAGGAAACTCAACTAACCTCAGTGCCCAGGCCGGTCAAAGTATCCATGCCAATGCGGCCGGTGGTAGCGCAATTCCACCTGAAATTTCCAGCCCAGACCCAACTAGTCCTGCAGGTTGCAACCACAACGATATGGCCTCGAAGTTTTATCACTTTTTTACGAAATCTCAGATTCAATGCGGGATCGTTCCGCTTGAATCACTAATGATTGAGTACATTGACAAGAAGGTCAATCAACCTAACGGTGACCTATTTTATACGACCAGCTACTACAACCCACTGCCGAATAATACGACAATGACTGCGTATTACCCAGGGATGCGCCAAGGTGCGGGGGCCGATGCGACTGCTCAAAACCCTATTGGGGTTGCTACTGACACGGGGACCTACTCATTGCGCAGAAACTTCTATTCAACTAAGTTTGTTGCTCTAAATAAGCTTATTAGCGGCTATAAAGACAATGTGTACCTTGAATCAGACACAAAGCCCGTCTCAGACCTGCCTGTTTTGCCAATGCAAAACCCGGTCAAATCTGATGCCACAACTAATCTTAACAGCCCCTTTTTTCTTGATTTTTAATTCTTGAAAAAAGTTCAAATTTCCATATATACTCTTCTCCAGTTTTGAAGAAAAAACCCTTCCTAATCCGAGGATATCAGAATGGCCAAAAAAGCAGCCCCAAAAGCAAAAAAGGTAGTCAACAAAAAAGCCGCTCCTGCAAAAAAAGCAGTAGCTAAAAAAGCAACTCCTGCGAAAAAAGCAGTCGCTAAAAAAGCTGCTCCTGCGAAAAAAGCAGTCGCTAAAAAAGCAGCTCCTGTGAAAAAAGCAGTAGCTAAAAAGGCCGCTCCTGCGAAAAAAGCAGTAGCTAAAAAGGCAGCCCCTGCTCCTAAAAAAGCAGTCGCTAAAAAGGCCGCTCCTGCTCCAAAAAAAGCAGCAGCTACAAAGGCAGCACCAAAAACAGCTGCTAAAGCAGTGGCCCCTAAAAAAGACGCTGTTCTTTCAAGAGAAGAAGCTATCAAGAAATATAAAAGCGCCATCGCTACTCCTGTTAGCACAAAAGGCAAGCAGAATGATTACTTCGATGACGAAATGGAAGATGACTTCGATCTGGACTCTGATCTTGGTGACGATGAAGACACTGAGACTGTAGACGAAGCTATGGGCGACGAAGACTTCGACGATGAAGAAGAAGGCGAAGGCGGCGGAGCTAAGTTTGAAGAAGAATTCGATCCTGAAGACGATGAAGGCAATAGCCAGACAGAAGGAAACTATTCATACGGATGGGGTTATAACGACGCCTTCGATAAGCCGGAAGATGACGACCTAGACCGCGAGCTTGATGAAGATGAGCAATACGCTCTTGGAAAGAAATCAGGCGACGATGACGACTCATACGATGATGATGACGATTACTAGAAACTAAAACCATAGAGGGCTTCTTCGGAAGCCCTTTTTGCTATATAAGGCCTTAAAAAATGAAAGCCCCTGAATTAGATTTTTATTACTTCGACTCTTGTCCTTATTGCCAAAGAGTTATAAATGTCATTAATAAGCACAAAATTAAAGTTAACTGGATCGACATCTATGAAGATCTAAATGCGCTCCAAAAGCTTATCCAGATCACGGGAAGAAAAACTGTCCCTTGCCTGTTTATCGATGGAGATCCTATGCATGAGTCATCAGATATCATGGCATGGTTAGAAGCAAACGTTGACCGTCTGACAAAGACAACTTAAGGAACAAAATGGAAATTCGCGATCCCGTTCATGGCTCTATCCACATCCTCGATGAAGAAATTCCCATTATCCGTGATGATTTTTTTCAACGTTTAAGAAACATCAAACAACTTGGTTTTTCTGAATACGTATTTCCGGGAGCAACTCACACCAGATTCATTCACTCTATTGGTGTTATGAATATTGCCAACAGCGCTTTCGACAGACTTTTCAAACATCGCTTACAAGACAAGAACATCCAACGTTTAAAAGAAACTTTTAAGCTGGCCTGTCTACTTCACGATGTCGGTCACGCTCCCCTGTCTCACTCGACAGAAACGGTGATGCCGAAACTTTCAGAACTAAACATTCCGAAAGACTTCCTTTCGCTGAAAGATCAAAAAAATGACCGCCAGGCAACTCACGAAGACTACACAATCAAGTCGATTGTCGACAGTTCATTTGCCGGTTCATTCTCACTGGTTGAAAAAAAATTCGGCCTGCAAAGAAAACATATCGCTGATTTAATCACCGGCCACACAAGTGATCCGGATTATTTTAAAGTTGATGGGGTTAACTACTTCCCTGTTCTGTCTCAACTGGTTTCAAGTGAACTAGACTGTGACCGCATGGACTACCTGCTTCGCGACAGTTATTTCTGTGGAGTAAGCTACGGCTCATACGACCTGGACTGGATGCTTGATAACCTTGAAGTGTGCGTAGAAAACGACATGGCCTACTTAGGGATTAACGAAAGAGCTGTGGTGACTTTCGATGATTTCCTTCTGTCTCGCTACCACATGTTCATCATGGTGTATTTCCACTACCGTGCCGTGTGCCTGGAGCAATTGCTCTTTAAGTACTTCAGGACTTCACCTTCTGAGTACGTCATCCCGGCGAGCATTGAAGAGTATATCGAACACGATGACCAATTCTTGATGAAGGTTTTAAGAAAATCGAAAAACAAATACGCTGAAGCGGTTGTTAAGAATCAAGTTCCACAAAAGATCTTTGAGTCTTTCAACGATAACCAGGAAAAGAAGCTCACTGAAATCCTGAATTACCTGGCACAGGAAAATATCGAATTCATCAGAAGCTCTTCAAGTGGACGTTTATCAAAATACTATGTCGATGAAACGAGCATTTCGAAGTACCCGATGAAAGTTGTCAGAAAACTTTTCGGAAGCGACCAAAAAATCACTTTCGATATCAATGAAGCCACTGACCTCTTCACTAAATTTGCTAAATCTCACGCGGTTAACCGCCTTCACTGCGATTTTGAGACCCTGTCTCCTCTTCAGCAGAAGAGAATCCTGGAACTCATCCACGCCCGTTAAAAGGCCAGCATAGAAGCTTTTGCCCGACTCCCCCTGTGGTGGTCTTCCCCTGTAGAATGGAAGGAAGATCACACACTAGAAGGAGTCGACTGTGGATTTAAAAAGCTTCCAGATGCTAGAGTTTATCAATTCAAGATTGAACAACATTGAAAAGAACATTTCTCGAATTGACGAAAAACTCGACTTCTCTATCACCCTTCAAAGAAACCATTTAGTGCGTGTAAAAAACGGCGAAGAAATCGACGACCACATGATCCTGATGGGAAGACCTTATAACGACATCTCTCCTCAAAGAGCATGGAGCATCTACAACAATCCCAATATCGATTTTTTTGTTCTGGATGTGACGGCTAAATCATTTAAAGGAACGAGACTAGAAGAAGCGGTTCACATTCCTATTGAAGAACTGCATGTGCGTTTTTCAGAAATCCCAAGTAAAACTGTTCCTATCTTAGTTATCTCAGAAAATGGACTGCGCTCTATTTCGGCCTGTGAGTTATTGGTAAAAAAAGGATTTTTTAATATCAATAATATTTCGGGGGGCTATGAATTCTGGCCAGGGAAATCATCAGAGAAGAGTGCACCTGATAAAGATGCACCCGTTTAAAAGAATTTACTTCAGTAATTGATAAGCAATCGTTGCGCCGGCATAGCCCAAGAGCCCCATGTAAGTAAACATGAATGCCGGGTATTTCCATGAGCCCATTTCTCTTCTTAGAATCGCCAAAGTACTGATACACTGAAGTGCAAAGACGAAGAAAATCAGAAGACTCCATGCGACTGCCGTATTGAAAACAGGTTTCCCTGTAACCGGATCAACTTCAGATTTTAGTCTATCGCGAAGAGAGCTTGATTCTTCATCAACATCACCAAGAGCGTAAACAGTTCCCAAAGTCGAAACGAAAAGTTCACGTGCTCCGAAAGCTACGAGAACCCCAACTCCCATTTTCCAGTTCATACCCATCGGCTTAAGCACCGGCTCCATGAGCTTCCCTGCTTGACCAAGGTAAGAGTTCTCAAGAGTTAATGCTGAAACTTCTTCAGGAGTTTTATTGATAGTTTGCTCTTCACTTAATCCAGGGAAAGTAGAAAGAATCCAGATTAAAATCGAAAGCCCTAGAATGATTGTTCCGGCCTTCTTAAGAAAAACTTTTCCTTTTCTCAGAGCTTGTCTTGCAGCAAACCTAAAAGAAGGTTTTTCATAATGTGGAAGATCGATAATGAAATTACTTGTTTCACCTTTATAAATCGTCAGCCTGAAAATCTTAGCGATGATTAAGGCCATAAAGCTTCCAAGGAAATAAAGGAAGAAGAAGGCCAGTGCTTGAGAATTTAAAAAGCCCAGGTAAGTTACACTTGGAATAAATGTTCCGATTAAAAGAACATAAACCGGAAGTCTGGCGCTACAAGTGATCATTGGAATCGTCATGATCGTGCAGGCCCTTTCTTTGTGATCCGGAATGCTTCTTGCTGCCATAATCGCTGGAATGGCACAGGCGAAACCAGACATATAAGGAAGGAAAGCTTTTCCATTAAGTCCGAATGTTCCCATGACTTTATCAGTTAAAACAGCGGCCCTTGAAATGTAGCCCGATTGCTCTAATAAACTTAACAAGAAAAAGAGAATCATAATCTGAGGAAGAAATACGATAACTCCCCCAACTCCGGCAAACACACCATCAATAACGACACTTCTGATAAGTCCTTCCGGAAGGTATGGTCCAACGAAATCACCTAAAGCGCCTACACCAGCTTCAGTCAGATCCATGATTGGACCTGCCCAAGAATAAATAGCGTGGAAAATGATATAGAAGATGGCGATGAAAATTAAACTTCCCCAAAACTTGTGGAGCATAATTGCATCTAACTTTTCAGTGAACTTAGTTTTAGAAGAGGAATGAGAATAAATTCCATTGATGATCTCTCTGGCCTCTGCCTGATGAGATTTAATTGTCTTAACAACGTCACCTACGGCCACTTCTACAAA
This sequence comes from uncultured Bacteriovorax sp., assembly GCA_964016365.1. Taxonomy (GTDB): domain Bacteria; phylum Bdellovibrionota; class Bacteriovoracia; order Bacteriovoracales; family Bacteriovoracaceae; genus Bacteriovorax. Next base: position 16,106 of record CAXHHE010000025.1, read on the forward strand.
ATGCTCCTGCGATTTTAACTCAGGAATATACTGAGTCGACTCAGGGTAAACTTTGATTTTTTCAAAAGCAGTGTCTGCTTCTTTTTTATCTGTTACGAATTTGCGGATGAAATTATCCAGCTCTTTTTCGTCGTCATTGATCGCCGAGATACTTAATACTGGATAACCAATTTTGATTTCAAGTTTTTTAGCATGCTCTGCTGTGAAGAGCAGGTGATCATTTTTGTTCACGATAACAATGATATTCTTCTTTGGAAGGATTTCTTTTACCGCTAAAAGCAGCGACAGAGAGGCTTCAAAGCGGTCAAGGTCCAGAATCATGGCGATCGCTTTGTACTTTGACATGTCTTTAATTAATGAAGTTGTTGTGACTCCCTCATCAAGACTTGTGGGCACGAGGTTGTATACACCCGGAAGATCAACCACACTTATTTTTTTATCATTGATTGAATTTGAAATTAATTCTGCGTTTGCTGAATCCACAGTGACGCCCGAGTAGTTGGAAACTTTTCTCAACTGCCCTGTCAGCATATTAAAAATGGTTGATTTACCAGAGTTCGGAAAACCAACGAGCAATACGTTTTCCATTTTATTCTCCCAACTTCTTTACAATAATTTTATTAGCGTAATCTTTTCTCAGTGCCAGAAAATTCCACTCTCCATGTTTAAGAGCAATTGGACCACCGAAAAGACTTTTAGATTTGATTTCGACATGATCTCCGGGAAGAATCCCCAGAGAAATAAATTTGAATTCATAAAGGCTCTCGCCTTCATAACCAACAACTTCGACTTTAGTTCCAACAGGAACATCCTGTCTCTTATACACATCTGACGCTGCCGACGAAGGCTTCTGTGTAG
>CAXHHE010000026.1:0-16870 GCA_964016365.1 uncultured Bacteriovorax sp.
GGGCTTTGACTGCATTTTTTTATTTAACACTGAATCACTTGGATCAGTTTCTGCGGCAAAACCGACAACTTTAAGTTTTGCACTTTTCTTTTCCAGAACTGTTTTTAAAACATCAGTCGCTGGTTTAATTTTTAGGCTATCGCCCATAGAGTCTTTTTTGATTTTAGAATCAGAAACATCAAACTCGATATCAGAAATAGCTGCTGAACTAATGTAAAGGTCAGCATCGTTTAAGTGCGAGTGAACCGCCTCCTTCATTTCTTCAACCGTTTTAGCGTGAAGGAGTTTGAAGTTAGGATGTTTTGAATAAAGATTTAATTTAGCCGTTGAGTGAGCTCCGGCAATCATCACTACTTTATGTCCCATCGCTAGTGCCGCTTCGGCCAGGTAGTAACCTGTAATTCCCGAGGAAGAATTTGTTAAGTAGCGGACGGGATCAAGAGGAACGATAGTCGCCCCCGTCGTCACCAGGATTGTTTTTTGGTCAGCATTCTGGATTGGCTTAATCATCGTTGGGATGATTTCAATAATCTCATCGACGTTTGGAAGTTTTCCAAGGCCTACTTCTTCACAAGCTAAAATGCCGGCGTCAGTAGGTGAGACAAAAAGATTGCTTAGTGTTTTAAGTTTCTTGATGTCTTCGATATTTTTTTCAGTAAACGGGTGATGAAGCATGTTGGTGTTCATCGCCGGAAAGATCAAAGTGTTTTTGTGTGGTTCAAGAGCAAGGAAAACAGATGAAAGTAAATCAGAAGCCTGGCCTTGAGCTAAACGTGAAAGAGTGTTGGCCGAGACAGGAGCAATCGCAAACACATCACACCAGCGTGCCAGGTCGATGTGCAGAACGTTTTTGTGAACGAAGTCATCTTGCGCTTTATAAACGTCGCTTACACCTAAGTAAGTGAAGACTTCTGGTACAACAAATTTCAAAGCACCTTCAGTTAAAATAACTTTAACTTCATGTCCTTTTTTGACCAGTCCGCGAGCAATGTCTAATGATTTGTAAGCTGAGATTGAACCGCTTACGCCTAACAATATTCTCATTGAAGGAATATTTCATAAAAGGCGCGTGTTTGCAATTTAAGGCATGACCATAGTCACGATTTTCTTAGTGTGCGGGATGTAACTAAAGACAAAAAGAGTAGAGAAAAAAATAAGGAAAGTTGCTTGGGTAACTACGAGAAACCACCCCATCTTTCCCAAGCTCTTATCGACCTTTTTATAGGTGTAATTCGACTTTAAAACCTGGTGCCTGTACTCGACAGTGGCCGAAGAAGAATAGTGGCTGATTTTGTTCATGACCTCTTGGTCACGGAACTCCTGCCTTTTTTGCTGCAATTCTTGTTCGGTCATAGGTCTAGCCTCGTAGAATATTGTACTGAACCTATTATAAGGGAAAGCTTAAATGGATGCTTGGGCTTGTTTAACTGGTTGAAATCTCTTGATATACGTACAGCGCTGACAGAGGTCTTCGACCAGATTTTTTGCCTCGAAGCCTTTTTTCATAGCGCGGGCCCTCTGGCCCATCAGGATTTCAGAGAGAGACATTTCAGGCATTTTTCCCAGGTCGATGCGCGCTTCTTTGTCGAGGCAACAGGGAACGACTGTTCCATCGGCATGGATTCCGATGTGAGAAGAGAGTCCGTGGCAAAATCCCGTTTCAGATTGCTTAGGCATCAACGGGCTTGGCCATTCAAAGCGCGAGTCAAAATGCAGGTAGACGCGCTTATAAATGCGCTTACTTTTGATGTTACCAACATCGATATCTTCTTTGATTTCTGTCTCAAAAAAGTTTCCGATGGTTTTTAAAATATCAGAGTTTGAATCGTTTTGTGTTGTCGTCTCAAAGATATTCCACAGGCGGTAATTGATATAAAGCTCTGGGCGGATTTCCTGAGACTCCTTCGAGAAATTGAGAATATCCTGAAGGTAAGGATTGATGTCTTTATTCTTAAAATTGTCTTTAAAGGCATGAATCGAAAAATTGATCTGATGGAATGCTGGTGAAGTTGAGAGCAGCTCTTTGTAGCGGTTAAGTAAAATCCCGTTAGTCGTCAGGTTGATACGCACACCTGCTTCTTCACAGTGCTTGATGATCGTTTCAAATTCCGGGTGGGCCAGAGGCTCTCCCATCAGGTGTAAACAAACTTGCTCGGTGTGGGGGGCGACGTTATTGATAATACTTTTGAACATATCAGCGGGCATGATCTTCTTGTCGCGTTCAACCACAGGGCAAAATGAGCACTGAAGGTTGCAAATATTACTGATTTCAATATAAACGCGTTTGAATTTGTTCATTAACGTGCTATTTAGCACACATTATGTCTCAAGACCAATCACCACCTAATTTTTACTATTTCCTATGCAACCCGGGCTCAGAGAAGTTCCTTAAGGAAGAGATCCGCCTGATTTATCCAGAGCTTGCTTTTGCATACTCTACGGAAGGGTTCTTAACGTTTAAAGAAACCAGAAGATTAGGCAAGACATTGAGACCGGTTTTCTGCCGCCATTTCGGAAAATTTATCAGAAGGGGATCCTACGAAGAGATCCGTTCTAAGTGGCAGGGCAAGGCCCTCTTTTATTCTCTTAGCGGAGAAATTTTTGAAACCTATGAATACCAAAGTGGTGACTGGGTTAAAGAAATTATCAAAGTTTCAGACAATCAATATTATTTCGGTGAATTCAAATCCGGCATTTTTAATTCTCCAACTCCAGGCGGATTCAGCACGGCTTCTCTTCCAGACGAAGCTCCATCGCGCGCTTATTTAAAAGTGATTGATGGAATGAAGTACATGGGAGTGAATCTTCCGGCCGGCGACACGGCTTTAGAAATTGGTTCAAGTCCTGGGGGAGCGACGTATGCGCTTCTACAAAAAGGATTAAAAGTTGAGGGCGTTGATCCAGGAGAAATGGCCCAAGTATGCTTGGAGAATCCAAACTTCATTCACCACAAAGTATCTATTCAAGACTTTCACGTCTCTTCACTTAAAGACCACGTCCAATGGTTATACGTCGATATGAACCTTGCACCAGAAGGATCACTTCGCGAAATTGAAAAAGTTGTCGATGCTATCAGACCTTCACTCAAAGGCGCTTTCATTACACTTAAGATGACTAAGTTTGAATTGGTTTCAAGAGTGCCGATGTATTTAAACATCATGGGGAAAATGGGGCTTAAAGTTGTGATGGCAACTCAGTTGCCATCACACAAACAAGAATTCTTGGTTTACGCCGAATAGTTAGAGAACTTTCTCAATATTCTTTGTGACACTTTCATCAAGCGGATCAACTTTTGAACTAAAGCGTCCAACGACATGACCTTCTTTGTTGATGATGAACTTCACAAAGTTCCAGCCGATATCACCTTCGTAACCTTTTTGAGTCGTCAGCCATTTGTAGAGCGGAGTGATGCCATCACCTTTGACCACTTGTTTTTCAACGATAGGAAAAGTTGCGCCGTATTTTAAGCGACAGAATTTTGCGATCTCTTCGTTAGACTCTGGAGACTGGCCAAGGAAATCATTGCTAGGAAAACCTACAACCACAAAATTTTTGCCTTTGTATTTCTGATAAAGTTTTTCGATGTCATCAAGCTGGCCGGTAAAACCACAGCGTGTGGCAATGTTGACGACCATCACTGTTTTTCCTTTGAACTCGCTGAATTTGACTTCTTTTTTATTGGTGTCGACATACTTGAAGTCATAGAAATTTTCCGCTCTAACGTTTGCAGCAAAAAGCGTTGATGAAATAAAAGCAAAGCACAATAAAAGTTTCGACATGAAAACCTCGTTTTATTTAAGTTGGAATGATTATAGCCCTGTTTTTCATCTTGGGAAGGTTGTCTGAGCAATGTTTATCCCTTATGATGAGCGTGTCTATTTACTTGGGGCGCTATGTTTCCTTTTGATACAGAGATTATGCCATTCGTGATCCAGTACGCGCATTCACCAGTGCTGGTGTATTCGATTGTCTCTGCCATGATGTTCCTTTCAAGTTTTGGATTGCCGATCCCTGAAGAGGTGACGATCGTTGCATTGGGACTTATCGTTCACATGGGGCGCCATCCTGATCAATACCCACCGCCTGCAGGTGTGACAGTTTCTCCACTTAACATTTACACCGCCATGGCCGTTTGTTTTTTCGCCATCATGATAAGTGACTTCATCGTTTATTCATTGGGAAAAAAATTTGGAACCAGCCCGTGGCTGCATAAGTTTTTTAGAAAGTACCTAGGAGAGAACTCGCTGGAGAAATCGAGAACAATGATTCACAAGCACCGCTTTTTAGTTCCAGCGATCTTTCGTTTCACTCCTGGTGTGCGTTTTCCAGGGCACCTTTCTTGTGGAATGATGGGGATCTCCCCGTGGACATTCTTAGCGGCAGACGGTTTAGCTGCTCTTATTTCCGTACCAACTCAGGTCTATTTATTTGCTCATTATGGAGAAGTGATTCTCTCAACTATTAAGCAAGTAAAACACTATGCTCTTATTATTGCGTTGGTTGCCGCTGGTCTTTATATTGCGGTTAAAGTGAAGAAGAGAATTTTCGGGAAAAAAGAACCGAGCGCGACCTAACCCCACTCAAAAATTTAATTATTTAGGTTTCCATTTCGATAAGTAGCCTCAAGAGGTTGCTTATGAAATTTACAAACGCCACGGCCCTAGTATTACTCCTTTCATTCGTTGGTTGTCAGACGCCAATGACTCGTATGCCGAGTTCAGTGACTGACTCTAAAGACTGGGAAGAGCTGCGTACGCTGAAACAACGTAAAGTTGAATTAGGAGCGATGAGTGTCCACTTCCAGAAAAAGAAAAACGAAGAACAACTATTAAAGATTCAAGATGAACAAAAAAATCTTGATAAGAAGATCAAGGAAATTGAATCAAGAGTTTCTGTTTTAGATGCAGGCGGAAGCACGATTACAAATAATCCATCGGAGTGGCGTGAAGAAAAAGAGCGTATTGAACTAGCGAAGCTGGATTTATATTCACCAGAGAAGAATGTTCAGTTTTCTGTTTCAACATATGAAGCACGCGAGACTGAAGTTCGTTTGACTCACAAATTTTTTACGGCCATGGGGTATAGACATGATGCCGGATCAAACGAGCAAAAACCGACAATGGATTTCACTGTAAAGTGTGATGCTCCTTTTGTGATGAAGTATGGTTTCACTAATAAGAAGGCGAAGGCCGGACAAGTGGTGAAGTTCTCACTAGGTGATAAGAAGATCTCTAATGACTGGCGCGATTTTAGTTTTCACCCGGATTTAAAATCTTGTGATTTCTCTTTTACAAGTTCACTAGAGAATAAACCAAAGAAATACTCTTTTAAGGTTGTTAACGAAAGCAGCAAACTAAAAGGTTTAGAATCACTTCTTTCTACAACTGAAGTGTGTTCACTTAAAAAAGATACAGGACGCTTCTTTGAGACGACAGAGTTCTCAAACATGACGTGTCCAATGAAGTATGATTCAATCAACATTCTTCCAGAGCCGGAAGACAGCTTACATGCTCGCGTGATTGGTTTACTAGGTCACGACCTGCCAAAAGACTTCGTAAAAAATGGGAACCCATACGCTGAACTGGATTTCTCAAAAGCTCCAAAGTTTGATGCAATCTTGGTTTCTTACTTAGTTTTTAGAGCGGACTTCTACGGGACATTACTAGCAAGACTTCTTGCTTACCATGCAGACCAGGGAGCTTTAGTTCGCATCGTTGTATCTGAAGTTATTTCATTAGATAAAGATGTGGCGATGTATGAAAAGCTTATGGCCGAACATCCAAACATGAAAGTGGTGAGATACCAATTCGATAACAAGCAACAGGGGGGAGCGTGGATTTCTGAATTCCACCGTACAAACCACGTAAAAATGTTTGCTGCTTATTCAAAAGAAACTCCGGAAAATTCAATGGTCATCGTTGGTGGACGTAACATCCATGACGGTTTCGTTTTCAAAACGCCGGTAGATGTTTCGAAATTTCCGGAAATCGTAAACTATGTTTCAGGTGATGAATCATGGGCGTACTGGAGAGATTTTGAGATGGTCATTAAAGGGCAGAACTTTGTTGAAAGTGTTGTTCGTCACTATATGAACTTCTATCACATTAATAAAGATAACCTGGTAATGAAGCTTTCAAGTGTAGCCGTTCAAAAAGAAGCGGCCGTTGAATCAGAAGAAGAAAGCTTAAGACATTATATTTCAATCCCATTTAAGGATGAGCCAAACCTGAATATGTTCTATGCTCGCATGGTCGATTCAGCGAAGAAGAAAATCTTAATCAGTTCTCCTTATTTTAGACCGGTAAAAGAAATCCATGATGCTCTTCAAAGAGCAGTTAATAGAGGAGTTGATATTACAATTATCACTCGTCTTGACCTGGAAGGAGATACGGCAGATTTCATTCTTGGTGCTGTTAACAAAGATGGTGTAAATAAGTTCTTAAAGAAAGTAAAAGTTTTTGAGTACACAGAACCAAAAGTTATTCTTCACTCAAAACTTCTCATGGTTGATGATGAAGTTTCTTTTATCAGCTCGGTTAACTTAAACAAGAGAAGCTTTTACCACGACCTGGAAAACGGTGTAGTGGTTAACGACAGAAAATTCACGACTGAGATGGGTCAATTATACAAAGAGTATATGAAAATCTCTCGTCAGCTGACAGAAGAGCAAAAAATTGTTTTCTGGAAGAAGTGGATCATCAAAATTTTTGATAAAGTTCTATAACGTTTCGAAGCTTATATTCTCTGACTTAACTTAAGGCCATGAGTATCAACCTCATGGCCTTCTAGTTTTAGAAGGAAGATTTTCATTTCCATGCCTCCGGCAAAACCAGTGAGCTTACCGCTCGAACCAATCACGCGATGACAAGGAATGATAACAGGAATGGGATTTTTCCCATTGGCCCCACCAACCGCACGCTGAGCGTTTGGTGCTTTTAAATACTTGGCCTGTTTTCCGTAACTCCAAACTTGTCCGTAAGGGATTGCGCAAAGAGCATCCCATGCACGGTTTTGAAATTCAGTTCCTTCAGGACTAAGAGGAAGATCAAACGTCTTCCTCTTGCCGGCGAAGTATTCATTTAGTTGTTTGATTGTTTTTTGGATAACTTTATTGTCTTCATTTTTTACCGCTCTAACCATTTTAGGTTTCTCTTCATCTTTTACATAAAGAGCACAGAGCGCGTCCTCACTGGCCACCAGGGTGATTTTTCCAATAGGCGAGGGCATTGTATTGTAATGAAGTTTTTCCATTTTATCCTTTGACGATGATCGCAATAGCAAAGATCACATAAAAAACCGCTGCTAGTGCGTGAACCCATTTCATCGGGATCTTTTTGGTCATCTTATCACCGAAAAAAACGGCCAGTCCAGAAGTTACCATCATCCCTAAAGTGGAACCGACAGTCACTAGTCCAAGGTCGTTATATTTTGCTGCAAGGGCCACTGTTGCTAACTGAGTTTTATCTCCCATTTCTGCAAGGAAAAAGGTCACAACGGTTGTGAGGAAAGCTCCCCATTTTCTTTTTTCATTCAGACCTTCATCTTTATCTGGAATCATTACCCAAATAGCAAAGGCGATAAACGTAAGAGCGAGAATCCATTTTAAGTAAACGTAAGGGATAAGGTCTGAGACAAATCGACCGGCCCATGCGGCCAATAAATGGTTGAGGATTGTCGCGATGAAAATACCAAAGAAGATAGTCCATGGTTTTCTAAAGCGACTGGCAAGAACGAATGCGAGAAGTTGAGTCTTGTCACCCATTTCAGTTAAGGCAACGAAGATGAAAGAGTTAAAAATAATGTCCATGAAAAGATCCTCAGCTATTTGTAGTCGTGAGGCCTATGAAGCTTGTTGATTGGAGCTTATATAAGACGACACGACGAAGTTAATTCGTTCATGTCAGTCTCGTTAAAGAAGCCTTATGGCCTCCCTTATCGACCGGGGGTTGTACCCAGTATGTCGATCGATAATCCTGATTTCTTCAATCAGAAAAACTACTCCCTAACGGGCTTGAGAATAACGTGGAGTGTGATAACAGTCAATCCAAAATAACAAAGCAAGGAAGGAATCACCTCTGTTTTGGCTTAAGTGGTCATGAATGATGTAGCTGATTTTTATTTAAAATCAATAGACGCTTGCTTAGTAATGGGTTACCAATTTGTGCAGGATTTTTTCATCTTAAGGAGGAACATGATGTTAAAAAAATTAACCGCATTACTATTGGCCATGGCCTTTATTCAAAGTGTAGAAGCTTACGATTTATCTAAAAAATTTGGTCTTGGTCTTAGTGGAGGATATTCAATTCCAGTCTTTGGAAATCCTTTTAACTCAGCTGCCGATGCTGATTTTGGTTATGGAGTTCATGGACGCTACCACTTCAATGAGTCGTGGAACCTAGAGCTGGCCGTTACTCGCTCTGAATTTTCTGATACAAAAATCCGTTTGGATAACTTCAACGCTTTAGGGGTCTGGAGACTTTCTGGTGCTAGTGATTTTACTCCAATCGTTGGAGCTGGTCTTGGTGTAACAAGACTTAAAAACTTCATTCCAAAAAGTGCAAAGCTAAGTGGTCTTTTCCGTCTTGGAGTTGAGTACGGTATGACTCAATGGTTCTCTCTAGGCATTTTAGCAGACTATCAATATGTTTCAAAACTTATGGGTGATATGCCAACAACAAGAGCACACATCGTGACTCCACAGTTAGCACTGACTTGGTATTTTGGTGGCGACAGCACAAAAGCTTACAAAGAAGAAGCTCCTGTAAAACAAATGATGAAAAAAGAAGAACCAGTTAAATCTGGATTCGTTGATGAAAGCAATCTTGATTCTGATGATGACGGTGTAAAAGATCCGGAAGACAAATGTCCTGGCACTCCAGCAGGATCAAAAGTTAATTCTATCGGATGCGCCATTGATGAAAAAGCGACAATGACAATCAACGTGGAATTCGACAGCGGGAAATCAGCGATTTCTTCTCAATACGATTCTCACTTAGATGAAGTTGCGGAGTTCTTAAAGAAATACTCTGAAGTCAATGTTCAGATCGAAGGATACACAGATAATACTGGCTCTAAAGCTAAGAACGTAGCGCTTTCAGCTGCAAGAGCGAAGTCGGTAATGAATGCTCTGATTAAGCGTGGAATTGATAAGAAACGTCTAACGGCGAAAGGATTTGGACCAGAAAATCCAATTGCTGATAACAGCACACCAGAAGGAAGACAAACAAACAGAAGAGTTGTGGCGGTTCTATCGTCTAAATAACTCAAAGTGAAAGAAGAAGGGCCCAGAATTGGGCCCTTTTTTATTTTAGCTGATCTTTTTAAATTCTTCGTTCATGTTCTCTCTTAACTGGTTGGTCGCCAGGTCGACAAGAAGCTCAAATAAAATATCAATCTTAACGTTAAGTTCGCTGGCAATTTCTGGAAGTTTTTTCATTGGAGGGCTCGAGACTCCTCTTTCCCAGTCTGAAACAAACTGCGGGCTGGCATAACCAAGTTTTGTAGCGAAGTCTGCTTGCGAGTAGCCTTTCTTAAGGCGCTTATCCTTTAGGAATGTCCCAAGGTTTTCTCTGATTCTCTTTGGGTCGCGTTTTGTTTTTGTCGTTCTAACTTTTTTGGCCATAATCATTCCTCGATTTAAGTGAAAGTTTTCTTTTAATTTTATTTTTGAACTAGTCTTGCATGGCTGATGCAGATTGCTCCAACCATCTTTCCTTGGTTCGTCAGGGGCGAAAGGTATTTTAAAAGAATACTGTGTCTTAAATTCTCTTCGCTACCGATTTCGTCAAACTCGTGCTCTGGAACATTCCAGGGCATAGTTTTATTTAATCTTTTAGTTAATAATTTAAAGGCCATCTTCATCATTTTTAAAGTGGGAAGAAAATCCCTCTTATAAAGCTTGTACCATGTCCCGCAAAGCAGTTCATCGATAGTAAATGATGTATAGTTAAAAAATTCCAGGTTTCTGAAAATCTGGATATGGTCATCCAGGTAAACTTCAACCACATCACCTTGGGCAATTTTATCGAAGATATCATTTTCAGGAACCGCTTTAATCTTTTTTAAAATCCTCCACAACATTTGAGCAGAGTTGCGAGGATTACCTCCCTGGGCCACACATTCTTTTAGTAGTTCAATGTTGGCATCAAGGTAGGCAATCGCGCGGGTTTTTTGTTCAATCTTACAGCTTTCAAACTTGAGTACGCCGGAATCGCGGTAAGGTTTCGCTTTATAGCCAAAACTTTTAATGAGATCGCAGTATTCTTCAGCAAGTTTTTTAAACTCACTGGCAACACAACGAGACTGATCAATATCTTGGATAAGGATTTTGGCGTTCATGGAGAAATCCTACCAACTCTAACGCAGTTAGGGAAAATAATTATTGGTCATTTTACAGTGAAAACTCTAAAATAAGTCTGAATTTCCCGTCTTTTTGAGAGAAAAATGATCACCATTGTCATTGTTTGTGCCTGTCTTTTATTAAACGCTATTTTATCCTGTGCAGAGATGGCCTTCGTCACCATTGACGATAAGGTTTTGAGAAAGCGCGTGCTTGCTGGAGACAAAACAGCAGCGTGGATCGAAGAAATGGCGAAATCGCCTGAAAGAATTTTATCTGTAGTTCAGATTGGTATCACTTTAGTAGGAGCTATTTCTGGAGCGGTTTCCGGTGCCGGCGCCGAAGAGTCGCTTTCTCCTTTTTTGATGCAGACTTTTGCGATGAGCGAGCGTTTTGCTGAAACACTTTCAATCGTTGTCATCGTAGCACCTTTAACAATTCTTTCAGTTGTTATCGGAGAGTTAGTTCCAAAATCTTTGGCGATTAAATTTTCAATGCCCATCATTCTTGCGCTAGCACCAGCTTTAAGAGTGGCTGAAAAAATCCTTGGACCATTAGTAAGCCCGATGGAGAAGGCGACAGATTTTATTTTACGCCTGATTATGAAATCAAAGCCGAGCACTCCAGAAGAATCAGCTACCGATGAAATTTCATTAAAAGGTCTTAGAAAAGAGTATCAAGAGTATTTCCACAACTTATTGGACCTGGACGCTAAACAGGTTGAGAGTGTTATGGTGCCTTGGGAAAAAGTGGATAAGATCAGTTCAGTTGCTTCTCCTGAAGAAGTATCGACATTGATTTTAAGTACAAGAAGAACCAGAATTCCTGTCGTTGATGCCAATGAGGTTTATGGTTACCTTCACTCAAAAGAATTCGTTAATCTTTCACAAAGTGGAGTTGGAGACAATTGGCTGAGCTTCGTCAGACCAATCCAATCACTTTCACCGGATACAAAAGTTCTTCATGCTCTAAGAACGATGCAAAAGAAAAAGGCCCACTTCATGATTGTAGGAAGCCTGGAAAATCCATTAGGGATTATCACCCTGGAAGACATTCTTGAAGACGTCTTTGGGGACTTCATCGATGAAGATGAAGACGGTAAAGTTAAGCTCTTTTTAAGAAGAAGCAACCTGATGAAGAAATTTTAATTGTTCTCAAGTGCCTTAGCGTAAACAATTTCATTGTTAGCATTTAAGCAAACGCTTTCAAGTAAGCTGATCTTGCGGTTTACTTGATTGATTAGCGCCGTAAACTGAGTATTTTCAGCTGGGATAATTGATTTTGTTTCAGCGATATTGCGGTTTAATCCCAAAACAACGTTCATGACAACATCTACCTGAGCTTCGCGGTTGTCGAAATCAATGGCCAGGTTTTCAAATGTAATCCCGTAAACTTCTTTATTTAAGAAAACTGTTTCGTTCTTTTGGATTTGTTTTTTTGAGTCAGAGTGAATCACGCGATAAAGTGTGCATCCTCTTTTTGAGTCATGGCTTTTTACAACTGAAGCAAAAGTGCTAGTTGTCGTTAGAGCTAAAAGTCCCATCACTAGAAGTGTCTTCTTCATACCGTTCTCACAAGTTTAAATGTTATGCCCTTGAGGATAGCAGAAGTCGGGACTCATAGGTGAAGGTCTGTAAAAAGTCCTATGGGTGTCGAAACTTTGGACGTTTTTCCATGCGTTTTAACCCGAAGGTCGCGACGTAAGAGTAGAAAATATAAAGAAGGGAGACAGCGCCGATAAAGGAGGCAATGAGGCCTTCTATGTCACCATACTCGTAAAGGCCAAAGCGAGAACCAAGCCAGCCAAAGAAAACTGACCCGATAAGGCCTATGGTCATGGTGGTAAAAACACTTCCGTGAGGAATTTTAGGCATGCAGACTTTTATCACTGCTCCTGACATAAAACCTATCATTAGAGTCCAAAACACAATTCTCATGCTCATAGAACCTCCATGAACTAAGCTTTATTGTGGGCCTTTTAAGGATAGTTTTAAAGACGATAAAAGCTAAGCATGGCCTAGCTTTTATCGAATGATTTTTTATTCAACAGGAACTAATAACTCAGTAATCAACTCATGTTCTGGTGTAGTATTCGGATCGTTCAAGTAATTTTCGATACAAGCGCCATCGCGAAGTTTGATTTTCTTTTCAGTCAAAATGCGAAAGATTTTTTCAAAAGCCGGCCAAACTCCTGGATAAGGTCCAGTCAGGATAAAACGAGCGTACTTTCCTTCAGCAATCTTTATATACTCCATTCCTTTAGGTACAGTTTTTGGTTTTGCGGCAAGGGCAATTCCCGCACTGTAAAACATAGAAGACTCATCTTGGGTTTTCATATCCATGATGCTCGTCCCGAGGAATTCTTTGATGTCTGTTTTCTGTACGCTTTCGATAAGTGGAAACATAGCATACCAGGCCGGCATGGCCACTTCTGCAAAGAGCCCTGCTTTTTTCACATGCAGGAAGTGAGTCACTTCTCTGGTGATGATTTCGGGTTTTTCAGTAAGGTTTAAATTCATAAGCATCTCCTCGTTGGTTTGACTGATGCTTAGAGAATAGATCAACTTGTTTTGCTCTTCTTTTCCTTGGTTGCGAAAATCACTTGGACTCAAATTAAACTGCTGTTTAAAAGCTTTATTAAAGGCCGAGGGCGTTTCATAGCCAATACTTAAAGCAATTTCAGTCACCGGGCATTCATTGTCTTCTTGAAGCATGCGAAGGGCATTGCTCATGCGTATGCGGCGAAGATAAGAAAAAGTTGTCTCCCCGGTATAGGACATAAAGATTCTGCCGAAGTGGAAGGCCGAAGATCCTGCTTCTTGAGCAATTTTCTTGAGAGTCAATTCTTCAGTGAAGTGGGACCTGATAAAACGCTGAGCGCGTCCAACTTGAGAGCGATGAAAATTTTTTAAGACAACCGGTGATTTCTTTTTCATAAAAACCTCATCGTATAAATTTGCCTTATTTTAATGCTCTTGGCCTGTCCAAAATAGCTAATTTTCACTAAACTTTACTGATGAAAAATTTTAAAGAATTCTGGCCCTTTTATTTAAGTGAACATTCAAATGCCACAAACCGCAGGCTGCATTTCTGTGGAACGTTACTTGTTCATCTTTTGCTTATCTGGATAATTGTTTCCGGACAGTGGAAATATATCTGGATTGTCCCTCTATGCGGTTATGCATTTGCTTGGATCGGGCATTTTGTAGTGGAGAAAAATCGCCCCGCGACTTTTAAACATCCAATCTGGAGTTTAATTGGCGATTTCAAAATGTTCTATTTGATGTTGTTTAGGAAATTATAAGGCCGCAAGCAGAATGCGGCCTTTTTGTTTTATCAGATTAAAGACAGCTATAATCTTCAGTATCATTAACAGTCACAAGACCGTCGTGGTTTTCTTCGAATACAGCGTATTCGATATCGAGAACCTGTTGGTTTTGAAGAATGACTTGAATACCGGCCATTGGTTTTACTGATCCAACGGCCCATGTGGCAGGAAGAGGGATAGTAACGAAGATCGCTTCTGCTAACATAATCCTGACAATTATTTTTTAGTAAGGGCATGGGCCAGCTTTCCAATTTTTTCTAAAGCGGCCTCAATATTACTATTCCAAAGGGTTCCAGTGTTGATTCTGATGCAGTTTTCATACTTGCCGGTCACTGAAAAAAGAGGTCCTGGGATCAGGCTTATTTTATGTTTTAACGCCTTCTCATGAAGCTCCAGGGCATTAATGCCTTTTGGAAACTCAACCCAGATTAAACAGCCCCCACTTGGCGTCGTGCTTTTTGTCCCTTCCGGAAAACATTCAATCATTTTATGGGAGAAGAGGTGCATATTTTGCGAAAGCGTCTGGCGAAGCTTTCTTAAGTGCCTATCGTAGTTGTTATTCTTTAAATGATCAGCAAGTGCGATCTGGGCCGCAGAGTTGGGCGAGACCGTATTGGAGAATTTCATGATCTCAATCTTATCAAAAAATTTCGCTGGTGGGATAACCCAACCAATGCGGTAACCAGGAGCAAGTGTTTTAGAAAAAGAAGAGCAGTACATGACGATGTCTTTTTTATCAAAGGATTTTAAGGCCAGAGGTCTGTTGCCTTCAAATTGAAGCTCACCATAAATGTCATCTTCAATGATGTGGGCATTGTATTTTGAACAAAGTGAAACCATCTTTTGTTTACTTTCATCACTCATCAAACTTCCTAACGGGTTTGAAAAAGAAGGAGTGACTAAAACAGCTTTCACATCAAATTTAGAAATCTTCTCTTCTAATGCCTCAAGATCCATTCCCGATTGAGAAGATGTGGCAATCTCTAAAGCTTTTAAACCAAGATTTTCCAGTGCATTGATGTGCCCGTGATAAGTAGGGCTCTCAACAGCGACAATGTCTCCTGGTTTTGTGACGGCCTTGAGGGCGAGATTGATGGCCTCCATACAACCGGTTGTCACGTTGATTGATTCAGGGCTTATGTCACAACCCATTTCAATACTTCTTTTTGCTAATTCCTGACGAAGCTGCCAGTTGCCGGCGCCGATTTCGTAGTTGATACAATCAGCAGCGCGCTCGCGGGAAATTTTAATAAGTGAACGTTGCAAACTTTCTGTCGGGAGTAAATCCTGATGCATAACCGCGGCACCTAAAGGCGCAAGAGATTTATCACCGCAGGCATGAATCACGTCGAGGAAAGTGTTATTGGTTTGAACAAAACGAGGAGCAGAAGCAGGCTTCGTGACGATCCCAGCTTCCTGTAAGAGAGGACGAATCTTTACATAGTAACCTGACTGCGGTCTTGCTTCGATAAAACCCAATCTCTCCAGGAGCTGATATGACTGAATAACAGTCGAGACACTTACATCGAGTTTCGTTGAGAGTTGCCTCATCGATGGGATTTTAGATCCTGGAAGATAGGTGCCTTCATTGATCCAGGACTTAATCCTCTCGGCGATTTGGATATACAAATGATTTTTATCGGATGATGTGTCTAGTGTTTCCATATACTAATTTTCTCATGAGTGATTAAAAAATCTACATACAGTTCGATCGCAAAGCGACCATAACAGTTTTTCATTATTATAACTGTTATGGTTACAAATCTCAAATTCTGAATCTGTATTGGTTTGCGAAAAAAGACGATAATGTGTTTGGAGGCACTTATGGACAACCAAATTCATTTATCGGATATCAAAAAGGTTACATTGGAAAAAAATCAAGTCTTTAGTCTGAAGCGCTCTAAAGAAGTTCATGTGATCAGCGGAGAGTTGTGGCTCACACACGAGGGAGACGCCCAGGACTATTTTTATCAGGCGGGCGATAAGTTTGTTCTTCCTGATGGAAAACATAGTGTAATGCAGGCCCTGGGAAAAGCGAGTTTCTGGTTTTAGAGACCGTTATCCCATTCATCTTCAGGCATCCAGGTGATGACATCTGGATCAGTGGAATTGATTTTCCCTTCTTTGATTTTTTTCATGACAGTCGGGTAGAGTTCACCTGATCCCAATCCTATATTCGTTCCGATGCGGTTATTGTGAATATCCATTTGATCAAAATGCGATGTTGGGTCTGTTTCACAAAAACGCGTCACCAGCTCGACAACCTTTGGTGAAAGGTAGCGAGCAGTGAGCGCAGTTGAATAAGTGTGTCTGAAAGCATCCTGCGGGCCGCCTCTTCTTCCTGGAAGTCCTGTCGACATGGCAAACCTGTAAAGGATGACGACGACGATGACGGGAGAGAGAAAACCGAGAATGACTAAAGCGATAAGAGATTTCTTTAACATCTATTCATTAAATCGTTTTATTCTTATGAATGTAAAGAAGTCCTCTGCCTTTTAATTTCTTAATTACGCCTTCAATCTTATTTGGAGCAACTGCAGGGCATCCCTGGCTTAACCCAAGTCTTCCTTTTTGATCTGCAAACCATTGAGTCGCATAATCTGCTCCATGCAGTACGATATTTCTTGCACGTGCATTGCTGTTTGTTTCAGATAATCCATCTAGTCTTAGAGAGACACCGTGCTTACCAATATAAGAATTGTTATCTGTCAGGTAAAAACCTAATGAACTCATCTCACTGTTGATCGTATTTGAAAATTGACCAGCGAAGCCTAACTCAGTTTCAGATTTTTTTCCGTGGGTCACCAGCATCGATTCAACCGCGCCTGTTTTAAGGTTGAGAATAAAAAATCTTTTTAATGTTGATTGCATCGTGAAGTCGATGATTCCTACGTAGCTTGTGTTGTCGATAACATCTTGATTGTCGCGATAGAAGTTAAGCGCTTCTCTTAAAGCGCGATAGGGAATGGTCTCAGCACAAAAACCAGGCTTACAATAATTGGTCCCGTTAAAAGACAACCAAACTTCGCGAGAATTTTTTGGAGTAAGCGATTCACTTGCATAAGAGCCAGACATGAAGATAGCGAGAAATAAAACGATTAATTGTTTCATAAAGATCCCCCCAAGATTCTAGGAAGGTATATAAGAAATGGCCTTGCTGCTGTCTCTTATACACATCTCCGAGCCCACGAGACGCTCAGTTA